>WRJP01000001.1 GCA_009778535.1 Propionibacteriaceae bacterium
CGGTATGCAACACCGGTCATCAAAGAGGTAACCGCCGCCGCAAGAGCCCGACCGGCATCGGTATCATAGCCTCGTCCAACCGCCATCAGCAGCGCACCTAGATTTGCGTAGCCAATTCCCAGTTGCCGATAATCACGAGTCGTCTCAGCAATCGATTCAGTTGGGAAATCCGCAAAACAAATCGAAATATCCATTGCGGTAATGACCAACTCCACGGCTGTGATGAAAGCATCGACGTTGAAAGTACCGTCAGCGGATAAGAATTTGAGCAAATTCAAGCTAGCCAGGTTGCATGACGAATTGTCTAGGCTCATATACTCCGAACACGGATTAGACGCATTTATCCGACCTGATTCAGGGTTGGTATGCCAAGCGTTGATGGTGTCGTCGTATTGCACGCCAGGGTCAGCGCACTCCCAAGCTGCGGTAGTGATTTTGTCGAAAAGCGATCTGGCATCGACACTCTCAACAACTTCGGCCGTCGTTCGAGAAACAAGATCGAAGGTGCCGCCGACCTCCACCGCGTGCATGAATGCGTCCGATACCCGCACCGAGTTGTTGGCGTTTTGATATTGGACGCTGATGATGTCTTTGCCGCCTAAATCCATATCGAAGCCCGCATCGCGCAGGGCTCGGATTTTATCTTCTTCCCGCGCCTTGGTGCCGATGAACTCCTCGATGTCGGGGTGGTCAATGTCCAGCACTACCATCTTCGCAGCACGCCGAGTAGCACCGCCAGATTTGATCGTCCCTGCCGAGGCGTCAGCACCACGCATGAAAGAGACTGGGCCAGAAGCCGTACCTCCCGAGGACAGCAATTCACGTGAGGAGCGAATCTTGGACAAATTTAAGCCCGCGCCTGAACCGCCTTTGAAAATGAAACCTTCCTCTTTGTACCAATTCAGGATGGATTCCATTGAGTCGTCAACTTTTAGAATGAAACAGGCGCTGACCTGCTGCGAACTGTCGGTGCCAACGTTGAACCAGACCGGAGAGTTGAAGGAGAAATACTGGTGAATCAGTAACCAGCATAGTTCTTGTTCAAAGATTTCCGCGTCCTGACTCGTGGCAAAATAGCCAAACATCTCGCCCGCGCTGCGATATTTCTTTACCACGCGATCTATCAGCGTCTTTAAAGATGACTCCCGCGCCGGTGTCCCCAGTGCGCCGCGGAAATATTTCGTAGTTACAATTGTCGAAGCATTCACACTCCAAAAATCGGGAAACTCGACTCCGCGCTGCTCAAAAATGACCTCTTGGGTCTTCCAGTTTGTTTGCCGGATGTCCCTGATTTGCCAAACAACTTCGTCATAGGGATGCACGTCAGGTTTGGTAAAAACCCGCTGTAGTTTCAGACCCTGATTCGCACCGGTAACCGCTGGTTGTTGCATGGTATCAGTCATGGGGATGTCCTCCGTAAATCAATTTTTTTGTTATTGCTGGTGAAACCGTCTCGTTGCGCAGCAGTTGAATCTCGGCCTCAAAATCTTCCACACACTCGTACTGCTTATATACGCTGGCAAAACGTAAATAAGCCACTGGGTCAAGCTGGCTAAGAGGGCGTAAGACAGCTACTCCAACATCATTTGCTGGAATTTCGGCCTGCCCGCTGGCACGCAATGTCTCTTCAACTTGTTGACCCAATTTGGCGAGTTGTCCTTCACTTACGGGACGTCCTTTGCATGCCTTGGAGACTCCAGTTATTACCTTCTCGCGGGAGAATGGCTCGACAGCACCCGAGCGTTTCACCACAACTAGCTGCATTTGCTCCAACGTGGTGAAACGACGTTCACACATTGGGCACTGTCGGCGTCTGCGAATATTCGTGCCATCTTCTGCTACCCGAGAGTCAAGGACGCGAGTGTCATTATGTTTGCAAAAAGGACAATGCATGATCTCGCTTCCTGTGAACTCGCGCTAGTCGTTGACCACTACTGGTTGTAAAAACACATGCGTGCAACTACCAGATTTAGTGCCTTGGAAGAGACTATGCCTACATTCGTCGTCACGCAAACGACACGCGCGAACTTTTAACGAATGACTGAAACTGCTGCGACCTGAGCACTATCTGCATCGATAGGCTCGTTGCTGATCATGAAGAAGTTAACTACTACCACAACCCCAGCCAACGTAAAAAGAGCGCCAATAAAACCTACAATCAACGCCAGACCCCGCTCAGTTACGGTTAGCACTGCTTGATTACTCTGCACAGTCATCATGCCTCCACGATTCCTAGAACACCTGTTCGATATCTAGTCTGACATGAAAACGCCGTCAGGTCAATAATCGAACGTATGTTTGTTACTATTTTTTCTTGATGCAAGTCAACCAGGCGCCACCGACAGTTTTTCAACTGCTTCTTTCAACCTGTTGGCCTGCGGCTGGTTCACGCACCGCCCGGTAGGTTGCGAGCACTTGACGCGACGAGTGATCTTAGACACGCTCGAACATATGTTTGATTCTTTGTCGGCCAGGTATTAGTTTGTTCACATGGCGCAGCGAAGAAATCTACGGCAGCCGCAAGAACGACCAGGGCGGCCAAACACTGAAACGATTGCGCTGTCCTTGGGAGAAACGGCAGCAGAAGTAGCCAACTACGAGGATTCCGATGGATTGAGTTTTCGGCAACGTCAAATCCTGCTAGGCATCAAAGCAGCGATGGATGAGCGCGGTTATCCCCCTAGCGTGCGCGAGATCGCAGCCATGGGAGGACTCGCCTCGTCTTCAAGCGCCGCATATCAACTGAAACTCATGGAAGCCAAGGGGTATATCTCCCGCGACCCGCACCGACCTAGAGCCCTAGTCGTACGTCTGCCTGCCTCTATGCAAGAACCACACAGTCATGGCGCGACTACAGCCGTGAACGTTCCGATGGTGGGTCAAATTGCTGCCGGTGGCCCGATATTGGCACAAGAAGTCGTAGAAGACTATTTCGCATTACCCAAGCAGTTAGTGGGTGAAGGCACCCTCTTCATGCTCAAAGTCACCGGCGATTCAATGATTGATGCTGCGATCTGTGACGGGGATTTCGTAGTGGTACGCCAACAGCCCACTGCCGAAAACGGCGAGATCGTCGCAGCGCTATTGGGAGACGAAGCCACCGTAAAGACTCTGAAGAAGTCTGGCGATCAAGTCTGGCTAATGCCGCACAACCTGAACTACTCCCCAATAGACGGCAACCAGGCGAGGATCATGGGCAAAGTCGTCTCTGTCTTGCGACGCGTATAACTAAATGCTCGACGACTGAGCAGTCAGCGATCTTGGTAGTGGCCATGGCACTGGATGATTATGACTGCGTCAGCGTCGGTTCGATAAACCAGGCGTTGTCTCTCATCAATGCGGCGTGACCAAAACCCGGCAAATTCACCCCTTAGTTGCTCCGGCTTCCCGATTCCACTACTTCCACCACGTCCGATATCAACCAATAGCGCAGTAAGACGCTTGAGGAGTCGTCTGTCGTTCGCGATGATGCAGAACTCATCCCAGGCATTCTCAGTAAATGTGATCTTCATCAAAATGACTGCAACTCGTCAAGGGTTTTCGTAACAATACGACCATCTTCTAACTGCTTGATCGACTCGCGTAGAGCAGCTTGGTTCGAGTGACTGTAGAAAGAATCTTGCATCAGTTCAATCGGCATCTGCCCTCGTAATACGACTTGCCGTAAGAACATCCTCACTGCGGTAGATATGTCGAGCCCTATGTCTGACAGAACCGCAGTTGCATTTTGTTTTGTTTGTTCGTCAACCCGAACAGTAACAGTAGACATCGACATACTATCTCCTAGCATCATAGGAATATACCTGACAATTGTAACACGAGAGCAGAAAAGAGTTTTAGGAGGAACAACGTGGTTTTGCGTAGTTGGCGAAGTGCTGAAAGTTTTCATGATGGATAGGATTTCGGGTGTGTTTACCGAGCCTATCCAGATACGGGAGCCTACTACGGCTGATGCGCTGCAAATCCGGCGCGTGCAGGCTCGTTCTTGGTGCGTCACCTACCCAAACCAGCAGTACGGCATCACCGCTGAATGGGTTAAAGCACACACTGATTCGTGGTTCACCCCTGATGCTCTTGCCCATGCGGTCGAGTTCGTTGGCAAGGTGCTGGCCGCACCCAACCGCTTCTACCGAGTAGCCGAAGTGGATGCTGCGATAGTGGGCTTCGTTCACGCCATAAGGCACAGCGCCGGATTCTCAGAAATATCGGCAATCTATGTTGACCCGCCTGTGATCGGCACTGGCGTTGGGGCAGCGCTGATGGATGTCGCTATGGATTGGATTGGGAAAGATGCCGCCAGACTTGATGTCGCCCCCTACAACGAGCGTGCTATCAGATTCTATCGGCGTTACGGTTTTCGTGAAGTAGCCCACTCGCAACGACTTTTCTATGTCACCACACTCGTTGATCTGTCTGCTTCCACCAACGCTCCAACTGATTTACGACTCAACCAGAACGCGATTCCCACCATCGACATGTTGCGCGAGGCATTGAGCTGACAGATCACTGACCTACAGTCGCGGCCGTTCCAAGTACGGAGCTGAAGGCTCCACTCAACCGACGAGACCCCCCTGCGTCAATCAGCGGCGACAGTGGCGGAACCGGTGATGCGCCTGATGGCGGCAATCGCGGTTTCGAGATCGGTGGTAGTCCAGAAGTCGGGCATGGACTGGCGCAGGAAACTTCCATAGCGGGCGGTAACCAAGCGCGGGTCAAGCACTGCCACTACCCCACGATCATCAAGAGTTCTAATCAAGCGCCCCGACCCTTGAGCTAGTAGCAAACCCGCATGGGTAGCGGCTACTTGCATAAAACCGTTGCCTCCAGCCTTACTGACCGAAAGCTGTCTTGCCTGCTGGAGTGGATCATCTGGCGGCGGGAACGGAATCTTGTCGATAATCACAAGCTGGCAGGTTTGACCCGGCACGTCGATTCCTTGCCAAAGCGAGAGCGTACCGAAAAGGCACACGTCAACGTAGGCAATGAACTGCCGCGTCAACTCCGAAAGCTGCGCATCCCCCTGGCATAGAATCTTGCTGCCTGGCACTTCGCTGCGGCAAAACCTGGCAGCTGCCTCAGCCGAACGCTGGGAAGCGAACAGCCCCAAGGTGCGTCCCCCTGCCGCCCAAACCAACTCCGCTATTCGTTCCAGTGTAGGGGTCTGAATTCCGGCCTTTGTGGGCGCGGGCAGGTCTTTAGCTATGTAGCAGATGCCTTGGGTTTGGTAGTCGAATGGGGAACCCACGTCAATGCTGCGGTAGTCCACCATCCCAAGTGAAGCCGCTAGTGAAGCAAAATCGCCGCCTATCTTTAACGTAGCCGAAGTCAGCACTGAGTTTGTTTCATCAAAGATAGACCCTCGCATCAGTCCAGCAACATCTAATGGTGCGATGCACGCCTGGCGGCCAAACTTTTCGCGGTCTGACACCCAGACCACATCTGAATCAGCGAGCTTGGCCAAGTTGGCAGCGATGTCTAGCACCTCGCCGACTGCTGCGCCAGCTTGAAAACGTTCAACATCCTCGGTAGCTGTTCCGATACCCCGAACCGCCGCCCGTGCCGCATCTCGCACCAGAGCAAAACTCGCCGCCACCGCAGAATCTGGGTCAGTTACTCTCCCTGGTTCAGCTTCGTCCAAAGCAGCTTCCAGCGTGTCTGCACATTCCAGAAACGCGCTTCCGGTTTCCTCACTCAAATACGGCAAGGCTCGCCTAGCGACCCTTCCCACCAACTGCGGGCTTAGTTCTGCTGACGCCGCCGAAGTCACCCGAGCCACCAGCTCGTGAGCTTCGTCAACTATCAGGGCATCATGGGTTGGCAACGCCATGCCTTGATGCAACGCGTTGATTGCTAGCAACGCATGATTAGTGACGATCAGTTGACTCCGCTTGGCGATGTCACGAGATTTCTCAACTAGACATTCACTAAAAGCTGGGCATTTCTGCCCCAAACACTCACGCGCAGAAACTGAGACGTGACCCCACGCTTGCCCAGGATGCGCCGGGGCGTCATCACGATCCGCCAAATCTCCAGCAGAAAGTTGCTCCTGCACCCATTCGCGCAGCATAACTACGGCAGCGCCCAGTTCAGAGGAGTTCGGTTTATTTGAAACTACCGACTCGATGCCGAATAGGGCAGCTTGGTTTTCATCGATTTCCATACGGGCTCGGTGCAGACACGCATAGTTCGACCGACCTTTCAACACAGCGAAACTGATCGTTTTACCCAAAAGCTCTTTGCAGGCAGCCACGACTGTCGGAATGTCTTTTACAGTGAGTTGCCGCTGCAAAGCTAAAGTTGCGGTTGCAATCACGATACGAGCGTCGGGGTCGGCTGCTAGATACGCCAGCGCAGGAGCTAAATAACCCAGCGATTTCCCAGTTCCGGTGCCAGCTTGCACCATGAGATGTCCGCGACCCAACAAGGTCGCCAGCACCTCGGCTGCCATCTGTTGCTGTCCGACGCGGGTGTCACCACCTATTTCGGTGATGCAGCGTTGCAGCAGTTCTCCAGTGGTAGCGGTCAACTCAGCCATTAGTTAAGAAATCAGTTCTGCGCAACGGCTGCACATTGGTATGGGGCGAGCATTGCTGCCACCGCAGCATCAACTCGGGCTGCTACCAGCGTTCCAGCCTCGGTGTGCTCACTGGATACCAACTCACCGTTGCGGTGGATTTGGTCGATGAGATCACCACGGGAGTATGGAATCAACGCGGCCACTTCGATACCAGCTATCGCAAGTCTTTCGGAAATAGCCTGCTCTAGCGCGTCTATCCCCTCGCCGGTACGCGCAGAGACGAAAACAGCGTCCGGGAATCGCCCACGCAACGCCAGCAATTGATCGGCTGGAGCTGCATCAGTTTTGTTTACCACCAGCAACTCGGCGACATTTGCCGCGCCGATTTCATTCAGCACCGTCCGCACCGCGCCGACCTGCCCGAAGGGGTCGGTGTCAGAACCGTCAACGACGTGCAGCAGTAGATCAGCGTCTACCGACTCCTCTAATGTTGAACGAAAGGCTTCCACCAAATTGTGCGGAAGCGCCCTGATGAAACCCACCGTGTCGGTGAGCGTAAACACCCTGCCATCGGCTGTCGCGGCGCGTCTTGTCGTAGGGTCGAGCGTGACGAACAGCGCGTTATCAACCATCACACCCGCGCTGGTCAGCCGGTTCAGCAGAGACGACTTTCCAGCATTTGTGTAGCCTACGAGAGCCGCAGACGGAATTCGATTCTTGCGACGCAACACCCGCTGGGTTGCTCTGGTCTGGTCAAGGTCTCGTAGTTTGCGGCGCAAAACCGCAATCCGGCTATTTATCCGGCGCCTGTCGATTTCGATTTTGGTCTCACCCGGGCCGCGCCCCCCGATCCCAACGCCGCCAGCAGCACGTCCACCTACCTGGCGCGAAAGGTTCCCGCCCCAGCCACGCAGTCGATGTCGTAGATACTGCAACTGTGCCATCTCTACTTGAGCTTTACCTTCAGCAGAATGCGCATGCTGCGCGAAGATGTCTAAGATCAGCGAAGTTCGGTCAATGACTTTCACGCCAATCTGATCTTCCAGATTACGTAGCTGAGCAGGTTCTAGTTCTCCATCACAAATGACCGTGTCGGCACCACACTCGCGTACCAGAGTGCGTAATTCCTGCACCTTTCCGCTGCCAACGTAGGTTGCGGAGTCAGGCGACGACCGGCGTTGCACTAGTGCATCCAAAACCAGTGAGCCTGCGGTTTCGGCAAGCATCTTTAGCTCCCACATGGCATTGTCTGCATCTTGTTGGCTTCCAACACTCCAGACGCTCACTAGCACTACACGTTCAAGCTGTAGGTCGCGGTATTCAACTTCGGTGATGTCTGCAACTTGGGTGGACATACCGGCAACGCGGCGCAGACTCAATCGTTCTTCAAGTTCAAGCTGATCGCCGTCGTAGTCGTCTAGGGCTTGCGGTAGTTGGGTTTGAGAGGTTTTATTACTCATCAGCAGGCAATCTCCAGCTTCCGTGCGCCACGATTTCTGCTGACCCAAGCAGGGTGATCTCCTGTCCAAACTTGACGGTCAACTCTCCGCCCGGGACTTCGACAATCACTTCTGGCTGCGAAGGCCAAACTAGCGTCTGTGCCGCGCAAGCGCTGGCGACGACACCAGAACCACAGGACATTGTTTCGCCTGCCCCACGTTCGTAAACGCGCATTCGCAGACGGGCAGGACCCACTACCTCTACGAATTCGTGGTTTACGCCATGCGGGAACTGCTCTTTCGATTCCAATATTGGTTCGGTGCTCAAATCCAATGAATCCAATACCACGTCATCGGGCAGGAAGCTGACCAAATGTGGATTCCCAACGTCAACTCCGTGGCTCAATAGCCGGTGCCCACTGCAAATTTGGTACGAAACCTCGCCGATAACGGCATCGCCCATACTCACCTCGATTAGGCCATCGTCACGCAAGACTCCGGTACTAAGTCCTGCCCTAGTGCCAACCTTGACTTCCGATCCAGCAGCCAAACCTTCCTCAACAAGGTGAAGCACAAAAAGCCGCAACCCGTTTCCACAAGTTTCTGCCAGCGACCCATCAGAGTTTCGGATGTCCATGAACCACACATCCTGATCGCCGCCCCAATCGGAAATATGCCTGGCTTTCACTGCCCGCAAAACCCCATCTGCCCCAATACCGGCACGACGATGACATATTTTCGACACTTCAGCGTCGCTGAGGTGAAGCTGGTCATCGGGGTCAATGCACAGCACGAAATCGTTCAACGTCGCATGTCCTTTAGCGAATTTGATTTCGCGCATAGTTTCCCTCTCAGTGGAATCATTTACCATCCCAGCCTACAGGCTCAGTGGTAAGTAACGACTTACGACATGTCCGCACCCGATGTCATTCGTTGCGCCTAGCTACCGTTTGCAGCAACCTGCTAATTCTTGTCGTTTGAGTGGAGCCTAGGTTCCGTACCGAAATTACAAGAGTAAGCAGGAGCCGTCACCCTTGGGATTTCGATACTGCCTGCGGCCTACTCAATCTGCTAGCGCAGTTTCGATACACAAACCTACGGTTTGCACTCAACCAGCAGGAGTGGCGGTAATCAGCTCATTCATGTCGATTGAGTGTCGGTCGCAGGCCGACGTATCGAAATCACAAGTGAGGGCAGAGGTCTCAGCTCTGGGTTTCACTCGAAATGCTTAACGACTAAGTTGCGGTCTCCATAGGCATTGTCAATACGTGCCACCGGTGGCCAGTATTTGTCTTTACCCCCAGTTGTAATCGGACCTGGATGTACGCCAGCAGGGAAAGCCGCCTGTTCGCGTGAATATGGGTGAGGCCAACCGTCTTTGACGACTTCCCACGCCAGATGGGGCGCATTATGAAGCGGGTTGTCGTCAACCGGATGTACCCCAGCGGCTACTTGGTCGATTTCTGCACGAATCGCCAGCATCGCGTCAATGAACCTGTCCAACTCGGACAATGATTCTGATTCAGTCGGCTCAACCATTAAAGTCCCCGACACCGGGAAACTCATGGTCGGAGCATGGAAACCGTAGTCAATCAAGCGTTTCGCCACATCGTCGACGCTAACTCCAGTTTGCTTGGTGAGCGGACGCAAGTCGATGATGCATTCATGAGCGACCAAGCCGCTGGCTCCAGTGTAAAGAATTGGATAAGCCTCACCAAGACCAGCTGCCAGGTAATTCGCCTTCAAAACCGCCATTTGTGACGCCAGCCGCAATCCCACAGCACCGGTCATGTGAATATAGAAATACGAGATGGGCAAGATTCCTGCCGAGCCGAAAGGCGCTCCGGCAACTGCACCGGCGCTACCTTGGGGGCTAGGCAAAAATGGTGCTAGGTGTTTGCGCACCGCTACCGGCCCCACACCAGGACCACCGCCGCCATGCGGCATGGCAAACGTCTTGTGGAGGTTGAGGTGACTCACATCCGCACCGAAATGGCCAGGTTTTGCCAGCCCCATCAGTGCATTGAAATTTGCCCCATCGACGAATACCTGCCCGCCGGCAGCGTGCACCATTTCGCACACTTTGGTGATGCCCGATTCAAATACGCCGTGCGTCGAAGGATAGGTGACCATAATCGCCGCTAACTGTTCTTGATGGGCAGTGATCTTGGCTGCCAGATCGGTCATGTCGATAGACCCATCAGGTGCCGTAGCCACCTGCATCACTTTCAGTCCAGCCATCGCTGCTGAAGCTGCATTCGTGCCGTGCGCCGACTCAGGAATCAGACAAATGTCGCGCTGGTGTTGGCCATTGGCTTTGTGCCAACCCATGATCGCCAACAGTCCGGCATACTCCCCCTGGCTGCCCGCATTGGGTTGCACGCAAACCTCGTCATAGCCGGTGATGGCCGCCAACCATTCGCATAACTGCGTGATCAACCTCTGATAGCCGCCGTCATCGCCAGTTGCCAGCGGATGCAAGTCGGCAAAACCGGAATAGCTGATGGTCTCCATAGCTGCGGCTGGGTTGGCTTTCATGGTGCACGATCCGAGCGGAATCATGCCGCGATCTAGTGCGTAGTCACGATCTTGCAGCGTCCGCAGGTAGCGCATGAATTCGGTTTCGTCGTTATAGGAGTTGAAGACCTTTTGGGTACAGAACGGCTCTGTTCGCGAATGCCCAGCCAAATCGAAGTCAATACCAGCTTCAGCCTCGTTTGCCTGCGCAAAGGGTTGAAACACTTCCAAAAGCTGTTCCGCCTCAGCAGACGTGAAGTCTTCCCCAATCGAAATGCCAACCCAATCATTGTCTAGGTTTAGTAGCAGAAATCCTGCCTGCCTCGCATTTTCAACTATCTGTTGCGCCTGACCAATGGCTCGTACCCGCAGCGTGTCGAAGAATGAATGACTCCCCAACTCAAAACCAAGTCCTACCAAAGCAGTAGCCAACTCCACCGCACTTTGATGAATCGAGGTAGCGATCTGCGCCAGTCCTGCCGCACCGTGCCATACGGCGTAGCTTGCGGCAGCCACGGCCATTAGCACTTGCGAAGTGCAGATATTACTTGTCGCTCTCTCTCTGCGAATGTGCTGCTCCCTGGTTTGTAAAGCCAACCGGTATGCATCGGTTCCCAGGCGATCTTTGGAGAGCCCTACCAGACGACCTGGCAGTTGCCGCTCCAAACCTTCGCGTACTGCAATATACCCAGCATGCGGACCACCGAAATACATAGGCAGCCCGAAACGTTGTACCGATCCAACGACGATGTCGGCACCCCAGTCGGCAGGAGCATTGAGTAGGGTAAGTGCCAGCGGATCACATGCCGCTATGACCAGCGCACCGCGCTCGTGGGCAGCATCAGCTATGGCCTGCAATTCGGTCAATTTTCGGATGCGGCCGTTGGCGCCTGGAATTTGCAGCACGATTGCACATAGTTCTCCAGCGCCTTGAGCTGCTATTCGATCTTGAATGCTGTGCCAATCGTCTGCGGTGACCAGCTCGATGCCCCAAGCTGAACTCCTGGTAGCGACTACTGCCGCCGATTGCGGGAATAAATCCTCATCAAGAATCACCGTCGCTGCGGACTTCACAACCCTTCTTGCCAGCGCCACAGCTTCGGCAACGGCGGTAGCTTCATCCAAGAGACTCGCCCCTGCGATAGGAAGGCCGGTCAATTCTGAAATCAGAGTCTGGAAAGTCATTAACGCTTCCAAGCGTCCTTGACTGATTTCGGGTTGATACGGGGTATATGCGGTGTACCAAGCTGGATTTTCCAAAATGTTGCGTCGAATCGGTGCCGGGGTGATCGTACCGGAATAACCCATCCCTAGCAGCGAACGTTTGATGTTGTTCTGCCCGGCCAACTCCAACAACCGCTGCCGAGTCGCTTCGGCAGAATGTGGAGTAGGTAAGCCTTTATCCCAACCGCTTTCGACTGCAATCTGGCTCGGAATCGCCGCAGCTGTCAACTCGTCAAGGCTGGCATATCCCAGCACATCCAACATCGCCGAAATCTCATTATTCATATCAACACCACCTGTTCATTCCACGTCATCTTATGGCATGCCAACCGGAATTTCTCATCGGTTGAATGTTCTGGATTCTGCGAGCGGGAGCCGCAGAATGACAGAAATGGTGTGAATCAGTCACGAAATTTCGGCACTCAGTCATCTGGTCGCGCTGCGCGCGGCAGACGCCGCAGAATGACAAAAAGAGGACTATCCCCAATTCGTCATACTGCACGCTAGTTGCAGTATCCATATCCCGAATGCTCCATCGCAGTATCCACAACCCTAACGCTTAGTAAGATGTCGGATGGCGGCGATGGGGTGCCTTTTTAGCATTCGTGAGCCGGCATAACGCATGACTTCGCGAATGGCTGCCCGTTGTTCGGGGCTGAAACAATGGTTACCGCAAGCCTCGCAGGTTGTTTTAGCCTCCATTGTGCGGCACTGATCGGTGCGTTTTACCGCGTATGTATCAAGAAAAAGGCACTCGGGGCACACGACTTCACCGCAATACGCGAGCTTTTCACAAACCGCTGCATCATGATGGTCTTTACAAAAAATCGCCACCATCTGCGAAATAGTTCTTTTCTCGCGCAAACGCTTTTTGTGAACCTTCGGAGAATCCGCCACAGTGCGCACCATTCAAAACACCGAACAAAGATGCAAAAGAGCTAGACGGCCTTGGACTGGCGGCGTTGCGCTAATTCGTCACCCAGACCGGATACCAGCGGGGCAGCTTCGGCCTTTTGGGTTGGAAGAATAGCCAAGGTTCCTTCAATGTCGCGCCAAACGCTTCCAAGTGCTATCCCAAACATGCCTTGACCGCCTTTGAGTAGATCGACCACTTCGTCGTCACTAACGCATTCGTATACCGAAACCCCGTCGCTCATTAACGTAATCGAAGTGATGTCCTCCACACCACGATTGCGCAGGTGGTCAACGGCCGTTCGGATTTGCTGCAAAGAGATTCCGGCATCAATGAGCCGCTTAATGACCTTTAGTAGCAGCAAATCCCGAAAACTGTAGAGGCGTTGCGTCCCAGAACCTTCAGCAATGCGAATCTCAGGTACTACCAACCCAGTGCGTGCCCAGTAATCCAGTTGACGATACGTTATGTCGGCTGCATTGCAAGCAACTGGCCCGCGAAAACCGAGGTCAGTCGGCATGGGAGAAAAATCACCTTCAAACAAGCTGTCCTGCTGTGGGTTCATTAGAGTCCTCGCTTACTTTCCCCTCAGACGTTATTCTGAATCCTCCCCGCCGGTCAACGACACGCCGCAGTAATTCTTTGCCCGCAACAAGTCTCAACTCTCGCTAAAGAGTCACCGCCGCAATCTCAGAACTGTTCATTGCGACAAATTCATGCGCAAGATAGCCGCGTGTGCATGCAATACGAGTTGCATAATCTCACTGGGTATCTGTTGCGCTGTTGGATTACGCCGCAGATAAGGGGTAACCGCTTGCTCGATCAATCCGACTTCACGTTCGGCAGCTTGCTTTATCACTCGCAGGTGACGGGCATCCATCCCAAACGGTGCAAGTTTACGCACGATCACTGCAATAGTGAGTTGATCTCTGCCGTAGTACACAGTGCCGCGTCGCGGTGCAATCAAACCGGAGCGTTCCAACTCAGACATGGCGCTTTCACTCAAACCACTGACCTTCAAAAGGTCGCGCCGCGTCATTCGAATAGCACGTTTAGGAGGGGCGCTCCTGGTGGGAACTATATCCTCAGAGGCATTTCGGCTATCGCTGTTCGGTTGATCTCCACGATCCATCGAATCGAGGTTATCTTTAATCACCTTAAGCGGGAGATAGTGATTCTTCTGGGCATCTAATACGTAACGCAGCCGCTCAATGTCGCTATCACGGTAGCGTCTGTACCCAGACGGAGCGCGTTCCGGCGAGATTAACCCTTCGGCTTCCAAGAAACGAATCTTGGAAATCGTGACATCCGGATACTCGGTTTTCAGCATGGCCATGACTTGACCGATACTGCGCAACCCTATGGCCATGACTTGCTTTACCGATTCTCGAAAAAGGTCATCCGGTATTTGCCGATTTGCACGCTATCCCCGCGGCGCAAAGCAACTTCTCCATCGATGAGGGTGTTGTTCACATATGTGCCATTGAGAGAGTTCTCATCTTGCAACCAGACGTACCCATCCCGCTTGGTGAAGCGAGCATGATGGCGCGAAACTGTCACATCGTCAAGGAAAATATCGCAGCGCGGGTGCCGTCCGACAACTGTCACAGCACCAGCTAGAAGAAAACGCTCTCCGGTGTGGGTTCCACGCACGACCATCAGCATTGCAGACCCCTGGGGCAACTCGTCGATAGCAGCCTCGGCTTCTTGATTCAGCCCATCCAAACTACCTTCGTCAAACATCGAAATAGTCCCAGTGGTATCACCAGTCAGCTTTCCTAAACTGGCCTCACAATGCGGACAGAAGTTCTTGGCTTCTGTGACCTCATTGCCGCAAACTGGACAGATCATCAATCACCTCCTGATCTGCAACTCAATCGGCTGCGATTTTTTGGTACTCCTGTGAGTCAAGTAGCTCTTCCAACTCCTCAGGTTGCGTTATTGACACCTCAAATAGCCAGCCGTCACCGTATGGGTCAGCATTGATAGTCTCGGGCGCAGTCTGAAGGATTTCGTTTACCGCAGTGACGACCCCTGAAACCGGCGAATACACCTCGGAAACGCTCTTTGTTGACTCTAGTTCAGCGATAGAGTCGCCAGCATTAACCTCATCTCCAGGTTTGGGTAGAGAAGCGTAGACGATGTCTGACAAAGCATCGGCTGCATATTGCGTAATGCCAACCCTTGCTGTTTGATCTGACCCCACTCGTAACCATTCGTGTTCTTCGGAATACATTAGATCGTCTGGGTACACTGTTCCGCTCCTGGTCTCTTAACTTGACGGTTATAGTTCTACAATAGTCCTCTTAGTGCGAATTCAGGACTGGAAACCTCTTAATTACCTCGAAACCTTGCTTTAGATACAGCAGAGCAGACCACCAATACAGGCAAGTACCCCAAATTGCTACTGCCCAACCGAAGATTCTGAAGCCGATTTGCCAATCGGCAACTCCGTTCCCAAGCAGGACGCAGGGGAAGGCGTACAGCAGCAAGAAAGTTGCAGCTTTCCCGATGAAATGCACCGGCAGATTCGAGAAACCACGCTTTCGCAGCCCGGGGCCGAGGGTAAATAGCAGCAATAGTTCCCGCATGACCAGCAGTGACATCCACCACCAAGGCACGATGCCGCGAATCAGCAGGCCGAGAACGGCAGCGAAAATGTATAGCCGGTCTGCAACGGGGTCAAGCACTTGGCCGAGCCGAGAACGCTGCTTCAGTACTCTGGCTAACTTGCCATCAAGCCAATCGGTGAAACCTCCGACTGCCAACACTACGACTGCCCAAACATCATTTTGGGTATCTAGCAAGAGCCATAGAAAAAGCGGAACTCCACACAGCCTGATCAGCGACAAGATGTTAGGAATAGTCAGTATCTTGTCGGTATCGTGCGGTTCTCCACTCACGTCCTGATTCTAGCCATCGTCAGCGATTTCACAAGAAGCACACAACAGGTGGTCAGAAATTCTGGGGCAACTCCACGATTAACCCCAAGTTGCAGCCAATTTGCTTCTGGTGTCTTCCAAAAGCTCCGGCAAGGCTTTCGTCTGCGCAATGATCGGCAAAAAGTTGGAATCTCCAGCCCAACGCGGCACCACATGTTGGTGTAGATGAGCCGCAATACCAGCGCCCGCAACCGCACCCTGATTCATCCCCAGATTGAAACCGGAAGGATTCGAGACGACGCGTAACGCCTTCATCGCCGCCTGCGTTAGCCTTGTCAACTCAGCAGTTTCGCGCGATGTTAACTGTGTTAAGTCACCAACATGACGATAGGGACAGATCAACAGATGTCCTGGCGAATAGGGGAAAAGATTCATCACAGCGTACACATGAATACCACGCTTCACGATCAATCCCTGTTGGTCGGGTTTGGTCGGAGCTTGGCAAAACGGGCAATCCCCAGCCGCCGCAGTTACAGGTTTACTCTCACCGTCAATATAAGCCATCCGGTGCGGGGTCCACAGCCGCTGATACCCATCCGGAGTTCTGGCGAAAGCATCAACTGGTTCTGGGTTGGTCATTTTGCTTTAGTTTCGATGGTACGTTTCACCTCGGCGATGGCAGCATCGAGAGTGATCTGATTATTTTGTGAACCGTCGCGGTACCTAAATGAAACTGTATTCATTGCCACATCATCGTCCCCAACGATCAGAATGTATGGAATTTTTTGGGTAGCAGCCGAGCGAATCTTCTTTCCGAAACGGTCAGCGCCAGCGTCGATCTTTGCCCTGATCCCAGCGGAAACGAACGCTGCCACGGCATCATTTACGTATGAGTGGTGATCTTCGCTAACTGGAATAGCTAGCACTTGAACTGGAGCCAACCAAGTTGGGAAAGCCCCTGCGTAATGCTCAGTTAGCACTCCCAAGAAACGTTCAATAGAGCCAAACTTGGCAGAATGAATCATCACTGGACGCTGGAGCGTGCCGTCAGGTGCGGTGTACTCCAACTCGAAACGTTCTGGCTGGTTAAAGTCGTACTGGATAGTTGACATTTGCCAAGTGCGACCGATTGCATCTTTAGCTTGAACTGAAATCTTGGGCCCGTAATATGCCGCACCACCTGGGTCAGGCACCAGCGCCAGTCCGGTTTCTTTTCCGACTTCTTCCAACAGAGATGTGGCTTTCGCCCAGTCCGCATCACTGCCAATGAACTTTGCGCTGTTCGCGCCAGCTTCATCTCTAGTTGACAGTTCGAGATAGAAGTCCTCTAAACCAAAGTCACGTAGCAGTTTCAGGATGAAGTTCAGCAGATGTCTGATTTCGTCAGCAGCTTGTTCTGGCATCACATAGGAGTGCGAGTCGTCTTGGGTAATGGAACGTACTCTGGTCAGCCCTTGCAGCACTCCAGATTTTTCATCGCGGTACACCGTGCCAAATTCAAAAAACCGCAGCGGTAACTCACGGTAGGAACGGCCGCGTGATTTGAAAATCAGATTGTGCATCGGACAGTTCATCGCTTTCACCCGATACCGCTCCCCTATCCTTGCCAAGTTACCTTCGGCATCTGGTTTTTCTTCAACCATTTCGGGGAACATGAAGTCCGCGTAGTACGGGAGGTGTCCGGAAGTGTAGAACAGCGACTCTTTGGCGATATGCGGGGTTCCTACGTATTCAAATCCAGCGTCGATGTGGGCTTGGCGAACGTAGTCTTCCATCTCACGCTTGATGACCCCACCTTTGGGATGGAAAACCGGAAAACCGGCGCCTAGCTCCTCTGGGAAACTGAACAAGTCCAACTCGATGCCGAGTTTACGATGATCGCGCCGCAGCGCCTCCGCCATACGTTGCTGATATTCCTCTAATGCCGCTGGGGTTGGCCAGGCCGTCCCATAAATCCGCTGCATCGAGTCTTTCGATTGGTCACCGCGCCAATATGCCGCCGAGTTCCGAGTGATTGCCATCGCCTTCAGGTAGCCAGTATGTGGAACATGCGGGCCGCGGCATAGGTCTTTCCAAGCGACGGAGCCATCTTGACGCAGATTGTCGTAAATGGTTAGTTCGCCACTGCCGACTTCAACTGCTGCACCGTCGCTATCATTGGCATTTCCTTTGTCGGCGATGAGTTCTAATTTGAAAGGCTCACCGGCCAGCTCTGCTCTGGCTTCATCATCGCTGACCACGCGGCGGCGAAAACTCTGCCGTTGTGCAATTAACTGCTTCGATTTCTTCTCTATCGCTTTCAAATCTTGCGGCGTGAAAGGGTTTTCCACACAAAAGTCGTAGTAGAAGCCATCTGTTATTGGAGGGCCAATCCCCAGCTTTGCATCGCTAAACAGCTGTTGTACGGCCTGTGCTGTTATGTGAGCGCAGGAATGCCGGATGATCGAAAGACCTTCGCTTGAATCGATCAAAACTGGCTCTACGACATCTTGATCGTGCAACACCGTATCCAAATCGACTGTTTTCGCATTCACCTTCATAGCGACGACATTGAGGTCTTTGGCGAAGATGCCCAGCCCAGTCGTCCCAGGTTCAACTTCGAACGGCTTGGCACCTTGCACAGTGATAACAGTCATTTTTTCCTTCTAGCTTGCAATGCACGAATGTCACATCAGATTCTATGCCTAAAAGCATGTGAATCATTGTTTTACTTCAAGTTGAGGCGCAAGCTGATAGCTTGCCCAGGGCTGGTAGTAGGAGCCGCCTTTGGCAAGTGTGGATTTCACTAGCACAAACTCATTGACTGCAAAGCTGAAAGCACCAAAACTTTCCACAACATCACATACGCCGCGTGCCGGAGCCCGGTTTGACGCGCGTGCCAGCGTGAGATGCGGAGTGAATTTCGAGCCATCTGGACGCACCCCTACCCGTGAAGCCGCCGCGCGTATCAACTTGGAAAGGTTATTCAACGCAGGCGCGCCAACCTCGGCACCTAGCCAAACCGCTTTTGCGCCCAGACCACTTTGGGTTTGCGAACCTATCTCGGGCATACCGGTATTTCCGAAGATTCCTGCACCGTTGAGCACCAGCGGAAATGCTGTTGCCGTAATCTCAGCAAGTTCATCAATCAATGGCTCCTGCCGAGCTTGCGGCACATCACCGAAGAATGCCAAGGTGAGATGCAGATTCTCAGGCCGCGTCCACTTCCAGTCCGGTGTCGCATCCCGCCTAGGTTCGATCAGTTCTGTAAGTCGTTCGGTGATTTCGAGCGGGGGAAACACTGCAACAAATAGCCGGTCACTCATCGCCACGAGCTTGGTAGTTCACGAAGGGTTGCAAGGTTTCGCCGATGGGTTCACGTATCGTCAAGCTAGCGCGGAAATCGATGCCAGTGGCCTGCTTGTTGATTACCACTATGTGTTCCCCGCTAAAGTGATGCACCATCCCCGCCGCAGGATAAACGACCAGCGAAGTTCCGCCGACTATGAGAATGTCTGCGGTGCTTATCGCCTCAACAGCAGCTTGGGTTACGGCTGTATCGAGAGGTTCTTCGTACAAAACCACATCGGGACGCACTATCCCCCCACACGAATCACAAACCGGTACGCCTGTTGTCGCCGTTATTGCTTCTAGCCCGTAAGGCTTACCGCAGTCCACACAGTAGTTACGATGAACGCTGCCGTGCAGTTCGTAAACATTGCGCGAACCAGCAAGTTGGTGCAATCCATCGATATTTTGGGTGATGACCGCGTTCAGTTTTCCGGCTTGTTCAAGGCTAGCTAGCGCAAAATGGGCCGGATTGGGTTTTGCAGTTGGGTAAATCAAGTTGTTTCGATAGTAGTCAAAGAATTCTTGCGGGTGTTGTATGAAAAACGAATGGCTGACAATCTCGGCCGGATCATACTTGGTTTTGGACTTGCCAGCGTAAAGACCTTCAGCAGATCGAAAATCCGGGATTCCACTCTCGGTTGACACTCCGGCACCGCCGAAAAAGACGATTCGTCTGGCGTCAAGTATGATCTCGTCAAGGGTAATCATGACCTCCAGACTACCCTGCTTCTCGCCTAAGATGCATTTGATTTTCGCATGACTTGCAGCACTGTCTTAGGATTGCCACATGGTCGAACCCGAAGTTGAAGCTACGTCGATTCCAACCTGGCAACTGTATTTCTACTACTTCATAATTGCCTCGGTATGCGGCTACATCTACGAATACCTGCTGCTGACCTTCTACTATCACGACGAGTTTGTAAATCAAGGGCCGCTGCATGGCCCAATGTTGATTATCTACGGCATCGGCGGTGTGGTTTTGATCGCCGCACTACAGCGGCTGACCAAAAAACCGGTAAAAATCTGGAAAATCAACATAATGCCGCTGATCATCTCGGTGCTGATCGCTTTGATCGTTAGTGTCATTGAATACATCGGGCATTGGGTCGGCGAAACGTTCTATGGTCAAACCCTGTGGGATTACAGCGACAAGTTCTTGAACCTGAACGGTCGTATTTGCCTTGAAGATACTCTCAGATTTGTCGTCCTGGGACTTATCGCACTCTACATCGTGGTTCCGCTGATGGGAAAACTTCGCAGAAAAATAACAAAGCGTCAAAACTGGATTTTGTTTTCAATAGTTGCGTTAGTTTTCCTGATCGACGTTGGGTATTCCATCGTTTTTCCCATTAGCTGAAACAGTTGAATCCTCGAGCTCGGCACGCACAGATTCCATAGTTTGTTCGTCGATGGTCGCCGTCATCTTTTCGAGGTCGATCTTTACCGGTTGCAGTCCTGGACCTGGATCGGGAATGATTTCAATGGTGTCTTTCTGGCGATCTTTTTCCAACCGCCAATGCCGCATCCCAGGGTCAAAGAGTTCACTGAAGCTCATTGCCCTCCCTGTCCACGCCTTGCACTTTGAGCTCCATGTTAGTCTTAACGACAAGTGAAATCACTTAGATGCACAGGTGAAAGCTATGGTTGGAGGCGGAATCGGTAGGCCGAAGAACCGCGAAGCTAAAAAAACAGGTCGAAACATGGCAATAACTATCATTTTGCTGCTCATAGGAACGGCGCTTTTGGTCAATACGATCTGGCAACTCACCAACTCGAATGTCAACGAAGGCATTGTGGCACAAGGGCTGCTGGCCATACTTTTCCTCGGCTGTGCTGGGTTCGGGAACTATGCCCTCGTGCGCTGGCTGACCTGGGGAACTGTGGCTGTAACGTTACTCGTCTGCGGATTTTCTATCTTCTTGCTAGTTCACGGAAGGGCAGACAATGTGACCGGCGATGAGGACGTGGTCATCGTATTAGGGGCAGCGGTGCTCGGTGATCGCGTTTCTCCAACTCTGGCGAACCGACTGGATGCTGCCTACCGGTTCTTCCAAGAACACCCGCAGGCTTTGATCGTCGTCTCTGGCGGGAAGGGCATGCAGGAACGGGTGAGTGAGGCTTCCGCAATGCGGGAATATCTGCTGGCTAAAGGAGTCAGCGATTCTCAAATTCGCCTTGAAGACAAAGCCACCTCAACAAGTGAGAATTTTGCCTTTTCCAAGGCGCTCTTAGATGCCGAACTTGGAGCAGGTTACAAAGTAGCTTTTGCGACTAGTGACTACCATGTTTTCCGCTCCACCCAAATCGCCGTCGACCAAGGGTTAACGCCGACCCATTTGCATGCGCCGACACGCTGGTCGCTGCTGGTGTCAAGCTGCCTGCGTGAAACCGCCGTTTTGACAATCAATCAGATTACCGGCGGTTAATCGCTGCCTGAAAGCTCTGTAGCGGGCTGTGAAGTGTTGCGCATCCGCACCGACAGCACTACGGAAATCAGCCAAAAACCCGAACCAAGCAAAAACGCGGGTAGAAAACCGAAAGCGCTAGCTATTGCACCAGCTGCCAGCGGACCAACGATAGAGCCTAGATCACCTGACATCGAGTAGATCGCAACCGCTCGATCTGCGCCGGTACCGGCGACATCTCCCAAGGTTGCAGCCGGAGCTGTACCGAGCAAGGCGGCGCCGACGGCGCTGAGCCCCAGCCAGGTGGCAAGCATCGCAATGTGCGTTGACCAAGGAACCATCGCTAGCGCTATCGCTGAAATGACGGCTCCAACGATCATGGGAATTTTCCGTCCATATTTATCGGTCAAGTAGCCGCCAGGAAGAATCAAAGCTATTTGCACACCGGCTGCTATCGCCATCGCTATTCCAGTTTGAAGCGCGGCATCGGCTGGAGTCGTAGCCAGATAACCAATCACGAACAGCGGCACCAAGGTACTGCGGGTGCCGTTGTTGTTCCAACCCTGCACCAAATGTGCAGCACAGGCGGCATGGAATCTCGTATCCCGAATCACTTCGCGCAGCGAACGTGCAGTTTGGGTATCAGATGCTGATGTTGTGACCTGTATCGATTTCAGTCCCAGTCCCACGGCCGCGGCTACTACCAGGGTGCCTGCGTAAAAGAAAAAGGGCATTTGTAGCGAAATTCGGGCAAACACTCCCCCAATTGCCGGACCCAGAACCGCGCCTACTAGAAAACCTCCCTGATACATACCAGCCGCACGACCGCGCAGGTCAGAACCCACTGAAGCCAGTAATACTGTCATTCCTGAAACCGAAAACATCGCAGAGCCAATCCCGCCGATGCCGCGCACCAAGATCAGCCACAGATAGTTTGGAGCCAGTCCGGTAAAGGCAGAGGAAACTGCCACGATAAGAATTCCGGCAATCAGCACCCGGCGATGCCCGAAGCGATCATTCGCACGACCCACGAAACTTGCGGTTGCAAACCGCATGAGCGCGAATGCCGAGATCACGGCTCCGGCCGCAAATTCATTTACCCCAAATGAGACCGCAAACATCGGAAGTACCGGAGCGACAACTCCAAACCCCACTGCCACCGCCAGCGAAATTCCACTCAATACCCAAACATTTCGCGGCATACATTCAACTCTCCGTCTCAGCTTCACGCTGGTTACCACCAGAAATACACTGGTTTATCAGAAACTTAGCGCTAACAGATCATCTCACGCCTGCCTCTGGCTCTGGTGAGACACGCGTGTTGAGTACCGACGTTAGCGTCGGTGTATCGAAACACAGGGTCGGTGTCTCACAGAAACAAAGGGGTCATTTCCTCTGGAATATTCCAGAGCTGCGAACAACAGCGCCAAGGCTGTGGGAGAATTCTGTCATGTTGATTCACATCGTGTATGCACACCCGTCTGTCGAGTCGTTCACTCATGCAGTGTTGGAGCAATTCCTGGCCGGTGTAACCGAAGCAGGCATTGAATACTCCATCTCAGACTTGTACGAGCAGGGATTCCGCCCGGAGTTGACGCTGGACGAATATCACCTTGGCTACAAAAATGTTCCAGACGATTGTGTGCCACCCGATGTGGCGGCAGAGCGAGCGAAGCTGCTTGCAGCAGATATGTGGGCTTTCGTATATCCGGTGTGGTGGACGGATTGTCCGGCTATCTTGAAGGGCTGGTTTGATCGGGTGTGGACTGGATTCATCCCGAATGTGCTAGCAGAACCAGCAGCGAAGCGGGCATTCGTGCTTTGCACTGCGGGCAATAGTATCGAACGACTCACCGAGTTGGGCGAATACCAAGCGATGGAGACGGTCATGCTCACCGACCGGATCGCCCACCGTGCGGCAGTGAAATCTTTTCATGTATTTGATGGGTCAGCTGCATTTTCACCTGCCGAATGGCATCAACTGAAGGTCGAGCACCTAGCCGAGGCACACCGTTTGGGTCGAGAAATCCAGGCCGCCTAGAGTCCGGTAGGCTCTAAGGGTGACTTCCGAGCAGCAGCTATCCGCTACCGAACCCGAATGGTGGGACGACCCTTCGCTACCTTGGAAGCATAAGCCAACCAAGACTGATCTGACCTGCTTCGCATGGCTAAGCGTGGTTGGTATCTACGGATTAGTGATGATGCCGCTGCGTCCCACACTGCTTGCCCTAATTCCGCAAGTTTTTGGCGCGATGGGTCACTACACCGGTCAGATCATGTCGGGAGCACTCGCCGCCGTCGGCGATCCGTGGTGGCCGTTGATCTTGATCATCGGAACCTTCGGAACAATCAAGTTTGATTGGGTGTACTGGTGGGCTGGGAAGTTGTGGGGTCGGAATCTGATCGAAATCTGGTCGGGAACCTCGCAACGTACTCGTAAACGTAACGAAAGAGCCGAACGTTTTGCTCGTAAATATGAGACGTTGGCGCTGCTGCTGGCCGCGATACCTATCTTTCCGCGCGGCGTGGTGCTGGTGGTACTCGGTGCGGCTGGCACCTCGTTTAAGAAATTCTTCCTAGTCAGTCTGCTCGGGGCGTTCTGCACTACGAGCGCGTACCTGAGTGTAGGTTATCTGATCGGAGAACCTGCGGTGGCCTTCATGGAGCAATACAGCCGCTATCTGCTTTGGGTGTCGGTGGCTATCACGGTTGGAATGCTAGTGGCGTATTTTTGGAAGAATCGGGAAACAACTTCCAAATCGCCAACAGATCAAGATTCCGCGATTCAACCTGATGCTGTCAGCGACACAGATTCTGCTGAAATAGGCGAGCAGCCTATACCTTGACCCGCACCCCGAGACGCTTGGCAGTGCGCTCTTTCTGACGCGAAGTGCGCAGGCGGCGCAACCGCTTAATCATCAGCGGATCATAGGCAAGAGCCGCCGGATTGTCGATCAGGGCGTTGAGCAGTTGATAGTAGCGGGTTGCCGAAATGTTGAAGTTTTCTCTGATTTCTGCCTCTTTGGAACCAGGTAGCGACCACCAAGACTTCTCGAAGTCCAAAACCTTGCGTTCTGTATCAGATAACGAGTTAATGTCGAATGCCACTTCAGCCATACGTCAATGATAAATCACATGGTTGTAATTCGCCATATCGTTATGGAAAATTTATAGTTGTCGCGCAGTTCAGATAGACTGCAAGATGGCTCAAAGCTGCAAAGAGGAGAAGCCTATGCAGACGCTGAACGGGTCAGTCCAGCGCTATCCGTGGGGTACAACTGACGCTATCTTCAAGCTGTTGGGGCAAGCCAGTGACGGGGAACCACTCGCGGAGTACTGGCTGGGAGCGCATGTGTGCGCACCAGCGTCGACTCCTGAAGGCAACTTGGATGTGCTAATCGAACAGCATCCGCAGTGGTTGGGGACAGCCAGCCGCGAAACGTTTGGCTCACAGCTGCCTTTCTTGCTGAAAATTCTTTCTGCCGCCCAACCGCTTTCACTGCAAGTTCATCCCGACCGGGAGCAGGCGCGCTCTGGTTTTGCACGGGAAAATGCAGCCGGAATCCCCATTGACGCACCCGAGCGGATTTACTGCGATGACTGGCCAAAACCTGAAATACTCATCGCATTGGACACATTCGAGACGCTTTGCGGCTTTCGTGACCCGAAAAAAACTGCGGCGCTGATCTCTGGTTTGGGAATCGCTGACGAGCTATCATCGATCATCAGGCCACTGGTTGAACGAAAAGGTGACGCGGGGTTGGCTCAAGTGTTCCTAGACATCCTCAGTTTGGAGGGTGAGCGGAACCATATCGTCGATGTCTGCGCTGCCGCGGCCATGAATCATGCCAAGGATGAAGGGTCGGTAGGTGATTTAGCGCGCACCATCATCGAACTCGATGATGTGTTCGGTAAAGATCGCGGCATCTTGGCTGCTATCTTGCTAAACAAGGTCACGCTAGCGCCTGGAGAAGCCGTTTACGTTGCTCCAGGACAGATGCATTCACATCTGCGCGGCACCGGCATTGAAGTGATGGCCAGTTCGGATAACGTGATTAGAGGCGGGCTGACGCGCAAACACATTGACGCCCAAGAGCTGATCAACGTTGCGGATTTCACGTCGACCAAGACAAAGATGCTGCGACCAGCGCAAAAACGCTCCGGTGTGAGTCATTACAAAACCCCGAATCCCGAATTCGACGTTTGGAAAGTCCAAGTCAGCCCGGAGCGCGGCGAGATTCGGCTGCCAGGAAAGCGCTCGGCGCGTATCATCTTGGCGATTTCTGGCGACTTGCGCATCGCTAGTCAAGGAGCAGAACTCAATCTTGTGAAAGGCCAAGCTGCATTTCTTTATGCCGATGAGGTAGACGCCAACGTCAGCGGCTCTGGTGTTCTTTTCGTCACAGCTTCCGGTGTGCGGTAACCCCACCTGGGGAGCCTCCAATCGGATTCGAACCGATGACCTTTCGCTTACAAGGCGAATGCTCTACCAACTGAGCTATAGAGGCCAGAACGCAAAAAGCATACAGCAATTTTTAAAATCAACGATCGATGTTTTGACATACTGCCTGCGGCAGCGCTCAACCAGCAGGCTCGGAGTCACAGTTCGGTGACGGAACCGCCTGCTGCTTCGATCTTGGTTTTCGCTGAAGCGGAGAAAGCGTTAGCACTGACCTGTACCGGCACTGAAATCTCGCCGTTGCCCAGGATTTTCACCAACATGCCTTCACGCACTGCGCCTTTGGCGACCAGCTCGTCCACGTTAACCTGTCCCCCATCAGGGAAAAGCTCACCAATACGAGCCACATTGACTACCTGATACTCCACGCGGAAAGGATTCTTGAAACCCCGCAACTTCGGAAGCCGCATATGCAAAGGCATCTGCCCGCCCTCAAAATTCGGAGGGGTGTTCTTACGCGCTCCAGTACCCTTCGTACCTCGACCCGCAGTCTTACCCTTAGAGGCTTCACCGCGACCAACACGAGTCTTAGGAGTGTGTGCGCCTGGAACCGGACGCAGGTGATGAACTCGCAGCGTCATCTCACTCACCCTCCTCAATGATCGTCACCAAATGCGGAATCGAATCGACCATGCCACGAATCTCGGGGCGATCTTCCTTTTCAACAACCTGCCCAATCCGGCGCAGCCCCAAAGCCTTCAAAGTACCGCGCTGGCTACAGTTGCCACCAATACCCGACTTAATCTGCTTCACCTTGATGGTGGTGTTTTCCTTCTTCGTAGCCACTATGCCTTCGTTCCTTCCCACGCCCGCAAAATCGCAGCAGGAGTGACCTCCTCGACCGGAAGCCCACGACGAGTCGCCACAGCATCCGGGTTTTCCAAAGAGTGCAACGCCGCCAAAGTCGCATGCACGACATTCAACGCGTTATCTGAACCCAACGACTTAGCCAGCACATCCTTCACACCCGCGCACTCCAAAACCGCACGCACCGAGCCACCAGCAATAACCCCAGTACCAGGAGAAGCCGGACGCAACATGACCACACCAGCGGCCTTCTCGCCCTGAATCGGGTGCGGAATCGTACCTTGAATCCGTGGCACCCTAAAGAACTGCTTCTTCGCTTCTTCAACGCCCTTGGCAATCGCAGCTGGAACTTCCTTGGCCTTCCCATAACCAACGCCTACCAAACCATCGCCGTCGCCAACCACAACTAACGCTGTGAAACTGAAACGCCGACCGCCCTTGACGACCTTAGCGACGCGGTTAATCGCAACCACCCGCTCCAAATATGGGCTTTTCTCTTTCTCGGCAACTGGTTCGCGGTTACGGCGATCCTCACGGCCACGACGCTCAGACGGCTCCCGTCCTTCGCCGCGTCCACCTCGTGTATTAGTATTCACAGATAACCTTCTTCCGCCTCAGAATCCCAGTCCAGCTTCACGCGCACTGTCAGCCAGCGCCGCAATTCGGCCATGATATTTATTGCCTGCCCTATCAAAGACAACCACCTCAACACCAGCAGCTTTCGCCCTATCGGCCAACAGCTTCCCAACTTGCTTTGCCTTAGCTGACTTATCTCCGCTAGCGCCGCGAACCGCAGCCTCCATCGAAGAAGCACTAACCAACGTCAAACCGCGAGTATCGTCAATGACTTGAGCACTGATATGACGCGACGACCTGGTAACCACCAGACGCGGACGCTCCGGCGTGCCCTTGATACTCTTACGCAGCCGATTTTGCCGACGCGTCTTAGCATGAGTGCGATCTGCCAGCTTCTTGCCAATTCGCAAAGTGATAGCCATCACTTACCAGCCTTTCCAGCCTTGCGGCGTATTCTCTCACCTGAATAACGCACACCCTTGCCCTTATACGGCTCCGGCTTGCGAATCTTACGGATCTTTGCGGCCACTTCGCCCACAAGCTGTTTGTCGATACCACTGACCGAAAAACGGGTATTGGATTCGACAGCGAACGTGATGCCCTCGGGTGCGTCAACAATCACCGGATGCGAAAACCCTAAAGCAAACTCAAGTTGTTGCGGGCTTTTTTGGATAACACGATAACCCACACCAACAATCTCAAGTTTCTTCTCATAACCATCAGTGACGCCGGTGACCATATTCGCCACCAAAGTCCGAGTCAAACCATGCAACGCCCGATTCTGACGCTCATCATTGGGGCGAGTTACCTCTAACTGACCCTCATCATTGCGAGCAACCCTAATCGGTTCTACAACCTGATGGTTCAAAACACCTTTCGGCCCTTTCACCTGCACGCTCTGGCCATCCAGCGTTATATCAACACCAGTTGGGATGGCGATTGGAAGCCTGCCAATACGAGACACAACAAACTCCTTTCACCACACGTAGGCGATAACTTCGCCGCCCACAGCTTTAGCTTTCGCATCTTTGTCAGTCAACAAACCTTGCGAAGTCGAAATGATAGCCACACCCAAACCACCAAGTACTTTCGGCAACGCCGTCGATTTCGCATAAACCCGCAAACCAGGCTTGGAAATACGGCGCAGTCCAGCAATTGAACGCTGCCGGTTCGGGCCGTACTTCAAAGTCAAAGTCAAAGTCTTACCAACCTCATTTTCCTTCGGTTCGGCAACACTGAAATCGGCGATATAACCCTGAGCTTTCAGAATTTCAGCAATTCCAACTTTGATTTTTGAATGCGGCATCGACGTTGAGTCGTGGAATGCCTGGTTGGCATTACGCAGACGCGTTAGCATATCTGCGATTGGATCAGTCATTGTCATGACATCGATTTCCTTCTCCAAGGGGTTTCCTTAAACCGGACCTTCCCTGGTTTGTTCTTCCTCGAATAGAGAGCTACTACCAACTGGACTTCGTCACACCAGGCAGTTCGCCAGCGTGCGCTAGTTCACGGACACAGATACGGCACAGGCCGAACTTGCGATACACCGACTTTGGCCGACCACAGCGGTTGCAGCGGGTATACCCTCTAACAGCGAATTTTGGTTTGCGAGAGTTCTTAACTTTCAGCGCAGTTTTTGCCATCTAGGTCTCACTTCTTTTTCTTGCCGGTGAAAATCGGACGGCGACGTACTCCAGCATTCTTGTCAACCTCATTCTCGGGTGCCTTGAATGGGAATCCGAGTGCCTTCAACAGCGCGCGGCCTTCATCGTCAGTCTTAGCGGTTGTGACGATGGTAATGTCCATGCCACGCAACTTATCTATCTTGTCTTGGTTAATCTCGTGGAACACCACTTGTTCGGTGAGTCCAAAAGTGTAGTTTCCGCGACCATCAAATTGGCGTGCAGACAGCCCCCGGAAGTCACGAATGCGCGGCAGTGCAATAGTGAGCAGCCGGTCTGCGAACTCCCACATCCGATCACCACGCAGCGTCACATGTGCGCCAATCTGCATCCCCTCACGCAACTTGAATTGTGCGATGGATTTACGGGCTTTAGTGATAGTCGGTTTTTGACCCGTGATCTGAGTTAGGTCACGAACCGCGTTGTCGATCACCTTGGAATCGCGGGCAGCCTCGCCCACACCCATGTTGACGACAATCTTGGTGAGGCCAGGAATCTGCATCACATTTTCGTATTTGAATTCTTCCTGCATCGCCGGAATGATCTCGCTGCGATAGCGCAACTTGAGCCGTGGCGGAACTTTGGTCTTTGTTTCAGCCATCAGATTTCCTTACCGGTCTTTCGAGAGATACGCACGCTGCGAGTCGCAGTGTAGGCGGTACCATCAGGGCGAGTCCGCTTGACTTCCTCACGTTTGTACCCGACCCGTGTCACTACCTCTTGGCGATCCACCCGCACTAGCAGTTGCACATTGGAAGCGTCAATCGGCGCTTCGGCAGTGATGATGCCGCCAGGAGTGTTTTGACGAGTTTGGGTGCTAGGACGATCTTTGCGGTGTTTCTTGACCAGGTTTACCCCTTGCACCACCACGCGGCCATTCTTGGGGTCGACTGAAATGATCTCACCCTTGGCACCCTTATCTTTGCCTGCGATGACCATGACGCGGTCACCCTTTTTCACATGCAGCGTTTTAGCCATTAGATCACCTCTGGCGCTAGCGAAATGATGCGCATGTAACGCTTCTCGCGTAACTCGCGCCCTACTGGACCGAAAATACGAGTGCCGCGCGGTTCCCCATCGGGTTTGAGCAGCACTGCCGCATTTTCGTCGAATTTGATGTACGAGCCGTCGGCGCGACGGGTGGATTTGGTGGTGCGTACGACTACAGCCTTTACGATTTCACCTTTCTTCACCCCGCCGCCAGGGATAGCATCTTTGACCGTAGCGACGATGGTGTCGCCCAGTCCGGCGTAACGCCGTTTTGAGCCTCCCAGCACGCGAATACAAAGCAGCTCTTTGGCGCCGGTGTTATCGGCAACCTTGAGTCTGGTCTCCTGTTGGATCATCGCTGCCTCACTTCGCCTTCTCGACGATCTCGACCAGCCGCCAACGCTTAGTAGCCGAAAGCGGGCGTGTTTCCATCGCTCGCACCCGGTCTCCCATGCCTGCACTGTTTTCTTCGTCATGAACGTTGATCCGCTGGGTCTTTGTCATAACCTTGCTGTAAAGCGGATGCTTCACTCGGCTTTCGACCAGAACCACAATCGTCTTATCCATCTTGGTGCTCACCACAACGCCCTCACGAACCTTGCGGGAGCCACGGGTAAGTGTCTTCTCACTCATTTATTTCACTCATCCTCATCTGGATCTGCAATGATGCCGAGGTTCAACTCCTGCAACACCGTATACACCCTGGCGATGTCTTTTCGTGCTTCACGCAATCTTCCATGGGTATCCAGTTGGCCAGTTGCTGCCGCGAATCGTAATCCGAACAGTTCTTCTTTCAACTGGGCGACTTTGGCGTCTAGTTCGACCCGAGACAGGCCGCGAAGCTCTGCTGCTGTCAAAGATGCCATTACAGATCACCTACTTCCCGTTTGATGAAACGTGCTTTGAAGGGCAGTTTATGAATAGCTAACCGCATGGCTTCACGGGCTACGTCTTCGCTGATACCTGCCAGTTCAAACAACACCCGTCCGGGCTTGACGTTGACAACCCACCATTCGGGGGAACCTTTACCAGAACCCATCCGAGTTTCAGCCGGCTTTTTCGTCAAAGGACGATCCGGGTAGACGTTAATCCAAACCTTGCCGCCACGCTTGATGTGACGAGTCATGGCAATACGAGCACTCTCTATCTGCCTATTGGTCAAATACGAAGATTCGAGCGCTTGGATGCCGTACTCACCGAAGGCCAGCTTGGTGCCGCCCTTTGCCTGACCGCCACGCTTTGGGTGGTGCTGCTTGCGGTGCTTTAACCGCCTGGGAATTAACATTTCAGGCTCCTGCACTTTCTGTTACTGCTACCGGAGCTGGCTCTGTAGGAGCGGCAGCTTCAGCGTTTTGTCGCTGTGCGCCGCGTTCACTGCGTTCGCCACGCTCGCCTCTATTGCCATCACGGCGCGGGCCGCGACCGGGACGGTTTTGCCCACCGCGTGAACCAGCAAGCTGACGCTTTGCTCGCATTTCAGCGCGCTCTTGCCGGTTGCCGGACACGTCGCCTTTATAAATCCAAACCTTGACTCCGATGCGACCGAAGGTGGTCTTCGCTTCGTAGAAGCCGTAGTCGATGTCAGCACGCAACGTGTGTAGCGGAACTCGGCCTTCACGATAGAACTCCGAACGGCTCATTTCAGCGCCGCCCAAACGACCGCTGCACTGAATCCGGATGCCCAACGCACCGCCGCGCATCGCTGACTGTTGCGCTTTACGCATGGCGCGTCTAAAAGCCACCCGCGCCCCAAGCTGTTCGGCAATGCCTTGCGCTACCAGTTGCGCGTCGGTCTCGGCGTTCTTCACCTCAAGGATGTTCACCTCGACCTGTTTGCCAGTCATTTTTTCCAGATCAGAGCGCAACTTCTCCGCAGATTCACCGCTACGTCCAATGACGATGCCCGGACGCGCCGCGTGCAGGAAAATGCGCACCCGGCCGCTACGACGCTCCAACTCAATGCTGGAAACACCAGCGCGTTCCAGCGTCTTGTGCAAGAAACGCCTGATCTTCACATCTTCGGCCAGCAGTGCCGAATACTCTTTGTCGGTGTACCAACGGGTCTTGTGGTCTGTGGTGATTCCTAGACGGAAGCCATGCGGATTAACCTTTTGCCCCATGCTTAGAATCCCTTCTGTTCTTTAGGTTCTACGACGACGGTGATATGACTTCCGCGCTTCAAGATACGTGAAGCCGAACCCTTGGCTCTGGGTCGGATTCTGCGCAACGTCATGCCGTCGTCAACAAAAGCCTGCGAAATGAAGAGTTCCTCTGCCCGCAGCCCTTCCACTTCGGAAGCATTAGCTGTTGCCGAAGCCAGCACCTTATACACCGGCTCAGAAGCGGCCTGCGGCGCAAACTTCAAAACGTCCAAAGCAGCAGGGACATCCATCCCGCGCACCAAATCGACTACTCGGCGTACCTTCGTGGGAGACATCCGAACATGGCGGGCAATGGCATACGCACCTGACCGCTCACCAAGCAGTGAGTTACGACGGGCACTGGTTTCATTTGTTTTACTCATTTGAACCACTCCCTCTAGCGCCGACGCGCTTTCTTGTCGTCTTTTACGTGACCGCGGTAGGTGCGAGTCGGAGCGAATTCACCGAGTTTGTGCCCGATCATCGACTCGGTTACGAACACCGGCACATGTTTGCGTCCATCGTGAACCGCAATGGTATGTCCGATCATGTCCGGCGTAATCATTGAGCGCCGCGACCAAGTCTTTATTACCTGCTTGTTGCCCTTTTCGTTCTGTGCATCTACTTTCTTTTGTAGATGATCGTCTACGAAAGGACCTTTCTTTAAGCTACGTGGCATATCAGTTCCTATCAGCGCTTCTTGCCGGACTTGCGACGACGTATGATCATTCGACTACTTGCTTTGTTCTTATCTCGGGTACGACCCTCTTTTTTGCCCCATGGCGTTGAGGGATGACGGCCTCCAGAGGATTTGCCTTCGCCACCACCATGCGGATGGTCAATCGGGTTCATTGCGACACCGCGAACTGTTGGCCGTACACCCTTCCAGCGCATCCGGCCAGCTTTACCCCAGTTGATGTTTGATTGTTCGGCGTTACCAACTTCGCCTACTGTCGCGCGGCAGCGAATGTCCACCATGCGCATTTCGCCAGATGGAAGCCGCAACGTTGCATAGCGGCCTTCACGAGCTACGAGCTGGATGCGCGCACCGGCGGAACGTCCCAACTTGGCACTGCCTCCCGGACGCATTTCCACCGCATGAACCACAGTACCGACTGGGATATTACGCAGCGGAAGATTATTGCCAGGTTTAATATCTGCGCCTTCGCCAGCTTCAACCATTGCCCCTTGAGCTAGACCCAACGGAGCGATAATGTAACGCTTTTCGCCATCAAGGTAGTGCAAGAGTGCAATACGGGCTGTGCGGTTCGGATCGTATTCGATATGCGCAACTTTGGCCGGAATACCGTCCTTGTCATAGCGTTTGAAGTCAATGAGACGGTATGCCTGCTTGTGACCTCCACCGATGTGTCGGGTTGTGATACGCCCGGAGCTGTTGCGTCCCCCAGTCTTTGGCTTTGGTACCAGCAGCGATTTTTCCGGAGTTGAACGAGTCAACTCACCGAAATCCGCAACTGAGGAGCCTCTGCGCCCTGGAGTTGTCGGCTTGTATTTAAGAATTGCCATTATCGCCCCCTACTCAGACCGATGGTCCTGAGAAGATGTCAATCCGCTGCCCTTCGGCAACGCTGACGATTGCTCGCTTGGTATCTGGGCGCTTTCCCCAGCCTGCCCTAGTCCGGCGACGCTTCCCATTTCTGTTGATGGTGTTAACCGCAGTGACCTTGACATTGAAAAGCTGCTCGACCGCGATCTTTATCTCTGTCTTGTTTGCATTCGGGGCGACGATGAAGGTGTATTTGTTTTCATCAAGGAGCCCGTAGCTCTTTTCGGAAACCACTGGTGCCAACAGTACGTCACGGTGGTGATTCAAAAAGTTACTCATCAGTTGCCTCCGCTTCGCTCACTTTCTTCGTCCTACGAACCGCAGGTTTGGCGGGCTTTTCAGCCTCCGCAACCGCGACAGCCTCGGCTACTGCTGCTTCAGCTTCAGCCAGGATGTCCACCTTTGGCTTCGCAGTCCGCTTCGCAGCAGGCTTGGCTGGTGCCTTCGCCACAGCCTCGCTAGCTTTATCGGCTGCTGCGTCAACAACCTGAGTCACCTTGGGCTTGGGGGTTCGCTTCACGGCTGGCTTCTTGGGTGCAGCCTCGGCAGTTTCAACAGTTTCGCTGGCCGGTTCTGCTGCTGCTTCGACTACCGGCTTTGGTTTTGGAGTCCGCTTGGCTGCTGGTTTCTTTACGACTTCGGCTACTGCGGCAACTGCCTTATCAGCAGCGTTGTCTGACGCCTCCACTACTTCGGCTACAACTTCTTCGGTTACCGCAGCTTCAGTTTCAACTTCTGCCTCAGCTTCGGGAGCAGCTTCGACGACTTCAGTCTTCTTTGGCGTTCGAGCTTTGCTGGCCGTCTTAGTCGTTGCAGCCTCGTCTTTATCAGCTTTGGCTTCGACTGCGACAGTGACCACATCGCCGTCAACGAACTGGGCGAAAGCCGCAGCTGTGAAAACTACCTGATCGGCGCGCAGTACGTCATAGCTATTGAGTTGATCTACGGCGATTGCCAACATCGAGGGGACGTTCCGCAGGCTCATCCAAGCTACGTCTTCGTCTCGGGTAATGACTACCAATACTTTCTGATCGGCGATTGCCGCTAACGCTTTCAGAGCGGCCTTTGTTGAAGGTGTTTCGCCTTCCACAAGGTTGTTGACCACATGAATACGATCTTCACGGGCGCGATCAGACAGTGCGCCGCGTAGGGCTGCTGCAATCATTTTCTTTGGCGTGCGCTGGGAATAGTCACGCGGCTTCGGGCCGTGTGCTACTCCGCCGCCAGTCCACTGCGGGGCTCTTCTGGAGCCGTGACGGGCGCGGCCGGTGCCTTTTTGCCGCCACGGTTTCGCGCCACCGCCGGAAACTTCGCCGCGCGTAAGTGTGGAATGTGTGCCTTGGCGGGCTGCTGCCAGTTGCGCCACAACGACCTGATGAATCAACGGAACATTGGTTTGCACATCGAAGAATTCAACAGGGAGCTGCACTGCTGTCTCGGCGTCAAGAATACGTGCGCTTCTAACTTCGCTCATACCTGGGCTCCCTTCTTGGCAGCGCTACGAAGCACAACGAGGGCTCCCTTGGGGCCAGGGATACTTCCCTTAACCAAGATCAGCCCTCGTTCGCTATCTACCGCATGAATTGAGAGATTTTGTACCGTCACGCGTTCCAGACCCATTCGTCCTGCCATTCGGGTGCCCTTAAAAACGCGACCCGGTGTGGCGCAGGCTCCGATGCTGCCTGGAGAACGATGCTTACGGTGAACGCCATGACTGGCACGCAGTCCGTGGAAGCCGTGACGCTTCATGACACCGGCGGTACCTTTGCCCTTGGTGATACCTGTCACGTCGATAATCTCGCCGTTTGTGAAGGTGTCAACGGTCAATTCCTGACCCAGGGTGTAGCTCGCGGCATCAGCGGTGCGTAACTCAACCAGATGTTTTCTGGGAGTAACGTCGGCTCGCTTGAAGTGTCCCGCTGCCGGTTTGGTGACTGACTTGGCCTTGACTTGGCCGAATCCTAGTTGAACTGCCAGATAACCATCGGAATCTGGGGTGCGAATCTGGGTGACTACGCAAGGACCGGCTTGAATAACTGTTACGGGTACGACTTTGTTGTTCTCGTCCCAGACTTGGGTCATCCCAAGTTTGGTGCCGAGTAGCCCCTTAATGTTTCTATCGCTCATGTCCAGCGCCTCACGGAAGTTTGATCTCGATGTCAACACCAGCAGGAAGATCAAGCCGCATCAATGAGTCGACTGTCTTAGGTGTGGGATCGAGAATATCGATGAGCCGTTTGTGGGTGCGCATTTCAAAATGCTCACGGCTGTCCTTGTACTTATGAGGGGAACGGATTACGCAGAACACGTTCTTTTCGGTGGGCAACGGCACTGGTCCGGCTACTTTGGCACCGGTACGGGTCACTGTATCGACGATCTTTTTCGCCGAGGAGTCGATGACCTCGTGGTCGTAAGCCCGGAGTCTTATCCGGATCTTCTGAGTCGCCACTATCTGTCCTTTGCTATCGCAGGTTTTCGTGCTGTCAGCATGTGGCTTTCAGCTTGATCACCTCTGGTATTTTCGGCTTGGTGCATCTATCCAATCCGAGGCGTTCCTCCGGTACCCGATGTCGGGTGTGTCGCATCGATTCTTGGCCGCGCGTAACCACAGATTGTTGGGTAACGGTTGAGCCAGATACATATCGCACCTAACATTCCGGGAGTCCACGCTGGGTGTACGCACCGGAGCAACCTGTCTATTTTGCCATGAACACCGCTGTGGCTACAAATCGGTGGTAAAACCTTTTCAGACAAGCACCGCTAACCATTTGATTGTCCGCGATCGGACTATCCCAGAGTTGAGCAGCGACCCGCAGAACCTGTACGGATGGGTCAAGTCATTTAGCTGTTGATGCGATGTTTCCATTAGTTAGGTTCACGTCGTGCATGTGCGTAGGCGACGATGACGATTTCTGAACCTGTGGTGTAGTAGAGACAGTTGAAGATGGCATGGCTACCGCCTCGGATACCCATGACCAGCCCAGGTGATGGCTGGCGGTAAGGCTGGTCTAATCAGCCAGCTCCCGATTTTCAGCTTCTGGTTGTTCGGCAGACTCAGCTTCACTTCGTTTACGGGAAACTGTCAGGCTGGCGATAGCGGTGATGGCAAGCGTAGCGACAATGACCAGCAGCGATGCCCAGATCGGTATCTCGCCGTTGAAACCCAACCTCTGATCCCAGCCATAACCGTGCATGGCTTCCAAAAGCATTTTCACACCGATAAAACCCAAGATTATTGAAAGACCGACAGAAAGATAGATCAACCGTTCCAGTAATCCCCCAAGTAAGAAGTAGAGCTGCCGTAACCCCATGAGTGCAAAGACGTTAGCTGTGAAAACAATGTAGGGCTCTTGCGTCAACCCAAAGATGGCCGGAATCGAATCGACGGCGAACAACACATCCGTGCTTCCCAAAGCGACCAGCACAACCAGCATCGGTGTGATTAGGCGCTTGCCATTCTCGACAACCACTAACTTCGTTTCACGATAATCATCGGTAGCTGGAAAGACCCGCTTAACCCAGCGCAGTAACGCATTTTCTGGCGCTTCCTCCTCCTCGCCTTTACGGTAATCGAGAAATAACTTGATGGCCGTAAAAATCAAGAAGACACCAAAGACGAAGAAAATCCACACGAACCGGGCAACCAGTGCCGCGCCGAGAGCTATGAAAATCCCACGGAACACCAATGCGAGCATTATCCCAATCATCAGAGCGAACTGCTGGAGATGCCTGGGAACCTTCAAAGCTGACATTATGAGGATAAATATGAACAAATTGTCCATAGACAGGCTGTATTCAGTCAGATAGCCCGCAAAGAACTCTGCCCCAAAACGCGGTCCAGCAAAGACCAAGATTCCAATACCGAAGATGATCGCCAAGCTGACAAAGACACCGATAGCGATGCCGCATTCTTTCATGGAAGGTTCATGCGGACGGCGTCCAATAATGGCCAGATCAACCACCATGATCGCTGTCAAACCAACCAGAGTGAGTACCCACATCAGGGGGGGTACGTTCATCAAAGACTCCACCGGCACACCTCCTGTAGGTCTACTGCGTCCGTTTCTTAATGTTTGCCCATTCGTCGCGCAATCCTAGCGTGCGATGAAAAACGAGGTCGGTTACGTCAGGATTTTCTTCCCTAGCGAAATATCCCAACCGCTCAAACTGCACAACCTCCCCCAGGGCAGTATCGACCAATGCAGGCTCAACTTTGCAGTTTTCCAAACACTCAACCGAAGCTGGATTCAAATCATCAAGTGGATCACCACTGGCCTCCCCCGGAACCTCAGTGGAAAACAACCTGTCATACAAAAAGACCTGAGCATCAACAGCATGTGCCGCACTGACCCAATGCATCGTCGATTTCACCTTACGCCCATCAGGAGCATCCCCGCCGCGAGTCGCCGGATCATAGCTGGCCTGAACTTCTACTACATTACCCGCTGCATCTTTAACCACGTCATGCGCCGAGATAAAATACGCGCCACGCAGCCGCACTTCACGCCCAACCGAAAGTCGGAAAAACTTCGGCGGCGGGATTTCAGCAAAATCGTCCTGCTCGATATAGAGCACCCCAGCGAACGGAACTGATCGGGTTCCAGCACCAGCGTCTTCGGGATTATTCATGACCTCGAAATACTCAACGACCGGTGTACCATCGGCATTTTGCGGCCAGTTAGTAATCACAAGTTTCAACGGGCGCAACACCGCCATCCGACGTTGCGAAACCCGATTCAACTCGGCACGTACGAAAGCTTCCAATTCTTCAATGGAATGCCGGGCATTAGTTTTATTCACACCAATATGGGTACAAAACGCTCGAATAGCCGCCGCCGGAAAACCCCGCCGCCGTAAACCAGACAACGTTGGCATTCGCGGGTCATCCCAACCAGTAACTATCTGATCAGTGATTAACTTCAACAATTTCCGCTTACTAGTGACAGTATGAGTCAACTCCAAACGGGCAAACTCCAACTGCTGCGGCTTCTCAAACGGTAAATCCAACTGGGATAAATACCACTCATACAACGGCCGATGCGCGACAAACTCCAACGTACACATCGAATGAGTGACCCCTTCAATAGCATCCGACTGGCCATGCGCCCAATCATACGTAGGATAGATACTCCAAACAGTCCCAGTACGGTGATGCGCCAACTTACGAATCCGATACATAACCGGATCGCGCAACTGCATATTTTCGGACTGCATATCAATCTTGGCACGCAGCACCTTAGACCCATCCTCAAACTCCCCGGCTCGCATCTGGCGAAACAACGCCAAACTTTCTTCAATTGGCCGATCACGGAAAGGGCTCTCTATCCCCCGATTACCATAGCCGCCACGCTGCGCTGAGATAGTTTCGGCGTCCTGCTCATCGACATATGCCAACCCCTTCTCGATGAGATTTTCAGCCCACTCGTAGAGCTTTTCAAAATAGTCCGAGGCATAGCAGACGCTGTGCGGTGTAAACCCCAGCCACCCGATGTCTTTTATGATCGATTCGACGTATTCGACGTCCTCGGTGTCGGGGTTAGTATCGTCAAAACGCAGTTTACAAATCCCGCCGAACTGCTCCGCAATCCCAAAATCGGCCGTTATCGCCTTGGCGTGGCCGATATGCAGATAGCCATTCGGCTCGGGTGGGAACCTGGTCTGCACTCTGCCCGAATAGGTGCCTGCGGCGTTGTCGGCACGCACCACATCTGCTACGAAATCACCAACCGAAGTTTCAACACTCATCAGGCAATGCTATCGGGTTGTTCGGCTTCAGCTGGAGTTGCCTCAGCAGTGTCGCGTTTGTCCAAGGCCAACACTGCCGGGAATAAAAACGCACAAAGACAAACCACAATCATTACTAGGCCAGAGATCAAGAACCAGTTGGCGATACCAGTCACTTCGGCAGCAGTACCTGCAATGACCAATCCTATCGGAGACGCAAGCGATACCACCGAGCCGAACAAGCCCATCACCCTGCCCAGTTTCTCTTCTGGGGTGTGTCGTTGGATGATCGTAGTCAACGGCCCGTTGTAGAAAGCGCAAACGAAACCCATCAGCACACACAACACCGCAAAAGCCCAGAACATATCTGAGGAAAGAAGACCGCTAGCCGCCGTTGTCACCCCAAATCCCAGGCCAGTAAAGAGCAATAACACCAAGTGGCGTTTGCCACCGCCCCAAGCCATCAGCACCAATGAGCCGGCCAGCAACGCAATCCCAAAGACTCCTTCAATCAGGGAAGCGTGGTAACCGCCGCCGCCGAAATGCTCTTTTGTCATCAGTGGGAATAGTGCGCCAACTGGTTGGAAGATAAGCATCGCAACGGTACAGATCAGCATCAACTGAAACAGTCCAGCGTTTCGGTATATTGTCATTAAGCCGTCACGTAGATTAGCCAACACGTTTTGCTGGGCGGCTTCCAGGTTTTTTGCGGTAGGTATCTTCACAAACCACAAGCAAACAGCTGCCATGAATGCGCCACTTGCATCCAAAAACATCACGGCTTGGAAACCAATCACGGTGTATAAAAAGATACCCAGAGCTGGAGCCCCGATACCAGCCACACTCCAAATCAATTGATTTAACGAGTTCAAGCGCAGCAGATGTTTTTCTGGCACCAGCATTGGAGCCGCAGACGTTAAAGCTGGAGTGCGGAATGCCTGTGCTATTGCCCGTCCGGTGACGATGACCATGATGATAGTCAGACTGGTCTGACCAAGCAAGATGACGACTCCCAAGATCGCCGAAAGTACCCCTACGCTGACATCAGATATCAGCATGATGGTACGACGGTTGACCCGGTCTGCTAGCACCCCTCCGAAGGGGCTCAGTAATCCGATGGGCAGTATCGCGAAAATAGTTGTCAGCGAGAGCATCATCGCCGATTCCGTCGTTTCTGTGACGTACCAAATCGCGGCATAGCCGCTCGCATAACTGGTGATAATGGAGAAGGATTGGCCACCCCAGATGAGGGCGATTACCCGCAACCAATCATGGGGCAGCACCCGTCCGGTCGAAGCTACCAGGACGGGCGAATCAGAGGGGTTCTCCCTACTCACAAGAACCGCCTCCTTACAAACGGTTTATGTCATTTAATGCTGACGGCAGCACCAGCGGCTTCGAGAGCGTCCTTGGCCTTGTCGGCAACGTCGCGGGTTACCCGCTCTAGGATGATCTTCGGAGCGGCTTCAACCAGATCTTTGGCCTCTTTCAGACCGAGATTGGTGAGGGCGCGTACCTCTTTGATGACCTGAATCTTCTTGTCTCCAGCAGAGTCGAGAACGACGTCTACCTCGTTGGAAACTTCGGCTTCTTCGGCGCCTGCGTCGGTAGCAGGAGTGCCAGCGGCCATGGTCATCGCTACCGGTGCGGCAGCTTTCACGTCGAAGGTTTCCTCGAATACCTTCACAAAATCGCTCAGTTCGATGAGCGTCATTTCCTTGAATGCGTCAATCAAGTTCTCGGCAGTAAGTTTTTTGTCAGCCATTTCTTTCCTTGTCTATTGATTTAATGAGTTCTTAGGCTCAGGCAGCCTGCTTTTTTTCTTCAAGAGCACTCAACAGCCTTGCAGCTTGGGTGAGTGGAGCGGCAAATGTTCCAACAGCCTTGGAGAGATTGCCTTTCATTGCACCTGCGAGTTTGGCGAGTAGCACCTCGCGTGACTCCAGGTCAGCCAGTTTTTTGACTGTCGCGGCGTCGAGGACTTTTCCGTCCATGACACCACCCTTGATGATCAAATGCGGGTTACCCTTGGCAAAGTCACGTAGACCTTTGGCGGTAGCTACCACGTCGCCTTTTACGAATGCGATTGCGGTCGGACCGTTGAGTTGGTCGTCCAACCCTTCGATTCCGGCGCTGTTGGCAGCTATCTTGGTCAGGGTGTTCTTTGCGATGGCGTAGTTTGTGCCCTCACCAAGCGTCCTGCGTAGTGTCTGCAAGTCCGCAACGGTGAGTCCACGGTAATCGGTAAGCACAGCAGCAGTAGATTCAGAGAACTGTTGTTTCAACGCCTCAACTGTCGCCGCTTTGTCCGCTCTAGCCACGGATCTCCTTCCCACGTTTGTTGTCGGGTGCCTCAGACATGAAAAAACCCGTGTGCCCAGGCAACACGGGAAAACTCGAGAGTATTAACGTTTCACCTGCGCGGGCCTTCTTGACCTTTCAGTCATGCCAGCGGTCTGCGGCTCGCTCTACTCTACGCCAGCGGCGCTACTTCGACCAAATCCCTGTTTTCCAGACCAATGATTGACCTAGTTTTCTCACAGGATTATGACTTACAAAAATATATTTATGTATGGCACAATAGGAGAATGCCATTGAAGTTTTCCCGTACAGCAGACAAAAATGGCGTCCCACGCGCTTCATCATGGCATGTAGTAATGACCACTACAGGTACTCCTTTCACTACGAACTGGGGTGAAGAAGGACTTTGGTACGAAGGAACCGATGACACAGGCGTAGATATAGAGGTAGGCACAGTCCAACGCGGAAGAGACGAAATGGTTTTCCATGCAATGCCACTGAACTACCGACACAAGAACTAAGGAAGCTGTAATGAAAAAGCCAATCACACGTCAAGTAGCGACAGCCTTGCTAGCCAACATGACAGACGACGATTTCCCAACGATCGACCCGTCACAGGACATAACCGACGAGCAGTACAAACAACTCGTGATCGACGGACGCGAAGCGTACAGCAAAGCAGTAGGCAGACCCTCACTTACAGCACCCGGTACTCACTCGCCACAAGTCACGCTACGCCTGCCTGAGAGCGTTAATGCTCAGCTATCCGAAGTTGCGTTGCGGACAGGAAAACGCCGCTCACAAATCGTAAGAGACGCACTCGACGAATACTTAGCAGCTGTTTGAGAATGCAGGAACGTGTCTTTCGCGTAATGAATCATGCGATGGAGCCTGTGCTGCGGGCTGCGCTTAGTCGCAGCGTCGCAGTACGCAGGAAGAACCGCCTGGTTACGGCTTGGTATTTTGTTTTTTCCGAAAGGGCTTCTGGACAGAAATCACAACAATGACTACAGCGATCACCAAAATTGAACTGCTCAACGCAGTAAGCAAGACAAGTTTGTCATGTAACCCTAAGACAGCAGCTGAAGTCACCTGATTTTCAATGACGAAGTCCTGTATTGCTGTAACGATTGGCAGAGCAAAGAGCATCGCAGGGATGCAGGCAAGGCTATACAGAATCCATTTGCAGATTATCCATTTGTGCTTGAGGAAACCCCAGTGCGTGAAAAAACCGTAAGCCGTACCCAGTAGATAACAAATCGTGGCTCCGGGCATTATCAACAGATAGTCTGCAAGCACAGCCAAGGAAAGCAGCGCCAAAATCCCAGCTTGTGAAGTTTGCTGAAATACCGCCAGCATGATTATCAAAGTGGCAATGACCCCACTCACCCATACCGAAACTCCCGCCAGGTGAACCACTTTCAGGACTTTCATCGTTTTCACAGACAGCTTCAACATCGGCTATCGATACTAGCTTCCGCTACTTCGGATTGACAAGACTACGACTGGGTCGTTTGTTGAATAGGTAACCTCTACAGTCATTTAGATTTGAAAGAAACTGTCTAGAATTTGCTCAATGAGCGGGTCAGTCTCCGGAATATTTTCGATTTGGATGTATAGATTACGCTCACGGAACCTCGAATAGTACCCATTCATCACAAAGTTAGAACCCCCTTCACCATCTTTCCGCTGCGTGGCCTGGAGTCGCTGCCATTGGCGCTTGTCGACGGTTTGGGCAGGCAGTTCGGTCAGGTCCAAATAGTAGCGCTCGAGATTTTTCATTTGCTCTGCAAAACTACCCTCGTTCTCTGGCCAGAAAGTCAACTCCAGTTGAGCCGAGATGCGATCATTGGGTTCACCATCAGCGGCATGCAGCCGCATTACCGAGATGCCGCCTTGAACATCGAATAGCTGCTGCACCCAACTGGCCGGAGCCTTGAACGTGATAGCGGCTCCGGCATCTACGTACAGTGTCAACTCGCCCCAGTCTTTACCGCTGGGAGCAGGAGTTGTGGCCGTTGGTGTAGCTACTACTGTGACGTCAGGTGATGCGGAGGTTCCGCTGCTTTGGCCAGGCGCAGCAGGCGGAATTTGCGGTGAACATCCCGTAAGAGGTGACAGGGTAACCAGCGCAATAAGTGGGAGTGCTAGCCATTTATGTTTGATCGGTTTCATTTCGTTGTCCCTTCTAGTTATTGGTGCAACGCTTGATCCTGGATCAGTTGCCACCACGACGCTGGGGTGAGTTAACATCGTACTATGGCACAGTTAGTACCAGGTGACATAGCACCTGATTTTTGTTTGTTGGATGCCCAGGAATCTGAGGTATCACTGAAAAACTACGCCGACAGCAAGGTAGTCGTTTACTTCTACCCCAAGGCGATGACAGCCGGATGCACGACCGAGGCCGTCGATTTTACCGCTGCTTCGCCCAGCTTTGCAGACGCAGGGTATTCCATCGTCGGAATTTCTCCAGACAAGCCCGCATCCCTGGCCAAGTTCATCGACCGCGACAACTTGGACATCACTCTGCTTTCTGATGTAGACAAGGCGACCATCGAAGCGTACGGAGCTTGGGGCGAAAAGAAACTCTACGGCAAGGTAACCACCGGAATTATCCGCTCCACCTTCGTTGTTAACGTTGACGCTGCGGGCATCGGCACGGTCGAGTTAGCCGAATACAACGTTCGTGCCGCCGGTCACGTAGAGCGATTGAGCAAACAACTCGGCATTTCCGCGTAGCAGAACCCACTCCCGGTCAAGCAGGCGCAACTTATTTGAGGGATTTGATAATGCTGGCTACCTCTTTGTCCCAATATGGGCATTCATTGTATCCGATTCCGCCTATACCTAGCCGGACACTATTTAATGGACCCTCTTTCGGTTTTGTCTTTAGGAATGCTTTCTGCTGTTTTACGTTGTAGCCGTAAAGGGTCTGTACACACTGCCACACCGTTCCAAACTGGTACTTTTTTGATACATTCTTCCAGGTGGTGTCCGCCAAGATCAGCGTTTTGAGAGATTCCGGGTCTTTTGCCAGTTTGGAAAGCTGCGCCGCTGTTAGCTCTTTTGTGAGTTTTACGTCAACATAGAATTGGTTTCCATTCTTAAGGTTTCCCTTCTTAAGTTCACGGCTGGCAATGAGGAAACCACCGCCAGGGTTTGATCCGCCGGTTTTGATCTTCTCTGCGACTTTTGGCAAATTTCCCACCGAAAAATCGTAGGGAACTGAAGCTGTTTGCCATTTGTCATCCCGCCATGGCGGCCATGAACCATCATCGTCGCCATAGATCAAATCCTTCCAAGTCCTTACCAAAGCAAGTTGATCATTAGGCAATCTTTCTTCTAGCAGCTTCCAGCATTCGTCCAGCAGACGATTAATTGCTCCTAGG
>WRJP01000002.1 GCA_009778535.1 Propionibacteriaceae bacterium
AGTAACAGCAACTCGGGGTCAGTCATTAGCGCCCGCGCTATTTGAACTCGTTTACGTTCACCCTCGCTGAGAGTGCCAAAGGTGCGCCGCGCTAACTGATCAACCTGGAGCATCTTCATCAGGTGCTGTGCCCTATCGAAATCTGCTTCCTCATATTGCTCAATCCAGCGTCCCGTTACAGCATGTGCCGCAGAGATGACTACATCACGAACAGATTCTGATTTCGGAATTTGATCTGCCAGTGCTGCTGAAGTGACTCCGATGCGCGGCCTGAGTTCGAAAACGTCAACTTTGCCAAGTCTTTGTCCCAGCAGGACAGCTGTTCCGCGGCTGGGGTGCCAATTTGCACCCAGAATCTGTAATAAAGTCGTTTTGCCGGCACCATTTGGGCCAATGATTACCCAACGCTCGCTGTCAGCAACAGTCCAATTGATATTGTGCAGCAAAGTGGTTTGGGAACGAACGACACAGACTCCGGTCAGCTCAACTACGGTTCCCATATGGGTAAATTACATTAGCGAAGCGATTTTCTCATTGTCTTGCAGTAGAAAACGCTGCAATGTCACCTGGCGCTAGAGACTTACACAATAAATTTGAAGCAATGTCGATCAGGCACCAGTGGAGTGCAAACCTCCATCGACATGAATCATTTCCCCTGTTGTCGCCAGGAACCAGTCACTCAATAGCGCCACAACCGCTTTAGCTGTCGGCGTTGCATCGTTGGAATCCCAACCCAAGGGCGCGCGCTGCGCCCAGATGTCGTTGAAGCGCTGCGAACCGGGAATCGCCTTCTTGGCGATAGTGTCTAGCGGTCCCGCCGCGACTAGATTGCAGCGAATTCCGTCTGCCCCCAGATAACGTGCCAGATACCGCGAAGCGCTTTCCAGCGCAGCTTTGGAGACCCCCATCCAATCGTAGGTCGGCCAAGAAGTTCGAGCGTCGAACGTCAATCCAACTATTGCTGCTGATTTTGTAAACAGTGGTTTTACGGCCATGGCCAAACTCACCAAGGAATACGCTGAAGTATGCAGTGATACCGAGACGTCTTCCCAGTTTGTCGAAAGAAAGGCTCCCCCCAGCGCTCGTTCGGGGTTGGCGTAAGCGATGGAATGAACCAACCCGTCGAGGCTGTCGCAATGTTCACGCAGTGCTGTCGGGAGTGCCGCTAGCTGCTCGGCGTTGGTGACATCGACTTCCAATAGCGGCGGCACCGGATTCAAACGCTGTAGGACACGCTGCGTTAGGCTCATCGCGCGTCCGAAGTTGCTCACGATCACATTCGCACCTTCAGCTTGGGCGATTTCGACAACCCGATACCCAATCGAGGTATTCATAGTCACGCCTGCGACCATGATGTTTTTGCCCGCTAAGATTCCCATTTCGTCTCTCCGTTCTCCGATCTGCTGCTGCACATCGCCGCTAGTGTCCCATTCCTAGGCCGCCATCCACTGGCAATATCGCGCCGGTGATATATCCGGCTTCATCACTGGTCAGGAAGCTCACTGCTGCTGCCACGTCGTCAACGTCTCCGGTTCTGGGGATTGCCAGTTGCGATAGATAGCCGTCGGTGACCTCATTTGACAAGCCCGCTGTCATATCAGTGGTGATGTAACCTGGAGCTACCACGTTTACGGTGATTCCGCGCGAGCCAATCTCTCTCGCCATTGACCTGGCAACACCAACGAGTCCGGCCTTGGTGGCTGCATAGTTCACCTGCCCTGGCGATCCTTTGAAAGCCACAACTGAACCAGTAAAGACGATCCTGCCCCATTTGGCGCGCAGCATGGACTTCGCTGCTCGTTTGGCACATAAAAAAGCGCCAGTGAGATTAACGTCAATAACCTGCTTCCAACTAGATTCACTCATTCTCAGCAGTAACATGTCGTCGGTCATTCCAGCATTTGCAATCAAAATTTGAACTGGGCCGTTGGCAGCTTCAGCCTCGTCAAATGCGGCTGCTACTTGTGCTGAATCACAAACATCGCCAGCGATACCCAGTGCTGATTGCGGGGCATCTCCGCTTCGAGAAAAGCATGCTACCTTGTGTCCGGCTGCTAAATAGCGTTCGGCGATAGCCTTTCCGATACCTCGGTTCCCGCCGGTTACGAATACACTTCGGATTTGTCCCATTAGGTCACGATAGCGCTATTGCGGTCAGCAAAAACTGAATTTTTCAACAACATCCCTGCCGCATATTTGTGTGACATCCCTAGAATTCCTAGATTTCACTTTTTCACTTGTCGCCAGCGACATGTCGTTGCTACGGTGGCTGCCTACGCCAGCGAAACCAGGTCGGCGTAGTCCGCATCCCACAAATCCTCGACTCCGTCGGGGAGCAACAGCACCCGTTCTGGTTCCAGAGCGTGTACGGCTCCTTCATCATGGGTGACCAAGATAATGGCGCCTTTATAGGTGCGGATAGCATTCAATACCTCTGCCCGTGACAGGGGGTCGAGGTTGTTGGTTGGCTCATCCAATAGCAGCACATTCGCGGCCGAAACTACCAACATTGCCAGCGCCAGCCGAGTCTTTTCTCCGCCAGATAGCACTCCAACTGGCTTGTCTACATCGGTTCCAGTAAAGAGAAACGAGCCCAGCAACGAACGCACCCCGGTTTCGGATAAGTCCTGCGGCGCTGACGTCATGGCGTTCTCCAACACGGTACGCGAGGTATCTAGCTGCTCGTGCTCTTGGGCGTAGTAGCCCAATTTCAGTCCGTGGCCTGGTTTGACCTCTCCGGTATCTGGTGGCTCGATGCCAGCCAGGATGCGCAGCAAGGTGGTTTTGCCTGCGCCGTTCAACCCTAAAACAACCACTTTGGAACCGCTATCAATCGCCAACGAAACGTCGGTGAAAACTTCCAGTGAGCCGTAGCTTTTGGAAAGATCAGTAGCCGCTAAGGGGGTTTTCCCAACCGGAGCGGGCTTGGGAAACTTGATTTTGGCGACCTTACCCTCAACACGTTCAGCTTCCAAGCCGGTCAACAACTTATCCGCCCGCTTCAGCATCGTCTGAGCTGCAACTGCCTTTGTCGCCTTCGCGCGCATCTTATTCGCCTGTGCAATCAACGCTTCTGCTTTACGTTCGGCGCTGGCTCGTTCACGCTTGCGGCGTTTCTCATCGGTTTCACGTTGCAACAGGTAGTGCTTCCAATCCATCGCGTATTGATCGAGCACCTGCCGGTTCGCATCCAGGTGAAAAACCTTGTTGACGGTGGTTTGTAGCAGTCCTGCGTCGTGGGAAATAATCAGAAGTGCACCTGCGTATGAACTCAAAAATCCGCGCAGCCAAACGATCGAATCTGCATCGAGATGGTTTGTTGGCTCGTCCAAAAGCAAGTTATCAGCACCAGAAAACAATATCCGCGCCAATTCCACTCGACGCCGCTGCCCTCCCGATAACGTTCCTAAAGGTTGGGTCAAAACCCGATCAGGTAAACCCAAATTTGCCGCAATCTGAGCAGCCTGCGCCTGTGCCGGATAACCGCCAGCTACCGCAAATTCTGCTTCTGCGCGCGCGTAGGCTTTCATAGCTTGGGCTTGTTCTTCCCCGGTGGTATGCGCCATTGCATCGGCGTAGCGCTGCAATCTAGCAAGAATAGAATCCAGCCCACGAGCGCCCAAGATTCGCTGCCTGGCTAACTGCTCCAAATCACCAGTTCGGGGGTCTTGCGGCAAATATCCGATACGGCCGCTGCGAGTAACTTGACCAGCTGCTGGCAAGCCCAGTCCGGCAAGGATTTTGGTCAGTGTGGTCTTACCGGCACCATTTCTCCCAACCAAGCCAATCTTGTCACCGGCTGCAATCTGGAAGCTGGCAGGTTGCAGGAGTAGCTGTGCTCCAGCCCGCACTTCCACATTTTTTGCAACCAACACGAGGAATGAGTCTAGCTAACCAGCGTGAACCGGTCATATCACTACGGTGCAGGAGGGACGTCAACGGTAACCAGCGGGTTGGGGCGCGCGAACAGGGCTCCCTATTTGTCATCTGGTCGCGCTGCGGAGCAGCGTCGCAGGATCACTGTTTACTGGGTCGGCCGGGACGCCGGATGGGATTTGCATCGGCAGGCAGACGGCCGGAGCGTTTCAACTCTTGACGCAGCAGCATCTCGATGTGGGCGTTCAGGGAGCGGAACTCATCACTGGCCCAGCGGGTTAGGGCAAGGTGTACAGCAGGGTCTAGGCGCAGCAGAATCGACCGGCGTCCGCCAGCCGATTCTGGTGTCGAATCATCCATCAGTTATAGAGCGTTCCGGCATTTACCACCGGGGTAGCTTGGGCTGAGCCGCACAGTACTACGAGCAGGTTAGAAACCATCGCGGCCTTGCGCTCTTCGTCAAGAGCTACCACATCATCTGCTTCCAATCTACGCAGCGCTGCTTCCACCATCGAGACTGCACCTTCCACAATCAACTCCCGGGCTGCAATCACTGCCGAGGCTTGCTGACGTTGCAACATCGCATGGGCGATTTCTTGGGCGTATGCCAGTGATGAGATTCTGACCTCGACCACTTCCAAACCAGCAATCGCTATCCGCGCAGCGACTTCTTGTGCCAGTTCTTGCGCTACCTGTTCTGTGGAACCGCGCAGGGACGTCGTACCGGCATCTGAACTACCGTAGGGATGGGCAGAAGCGACATGCCGCAGTGCCGACTCGGATTGGATGGCGACGAAGCCCGCAAATTTTTCGACTGCGAAAACCGCCTTCGCGGTATCGGCAACTTGCCATACTACGATGGCAGCGATGTTTACCGGATTACCATCGGCATCGTTCACTTTGAGTTCATTGGTTTCAAAGTTCCGAACTTTGATGGAAACCTTCTTGGTAATCACCATGGGGATGGTCATCCGCAGTCCAGTTATGCGGATCGTGCCCACGTATTTACCAAAGAATTGCAGCACCTTTGTCTCGCCAGGATTGACTATCCGTATTGTCGAAAACAGCACGCCTGCCCCCAGCCACGCCACTACCGACAAGATCAGCAACACAAAGTCCTCATCACCAGCCTCTTCTTTGATGGCGAACAGCACAAAGACCCAGATGCCCACCACAGTGATTGCGATTGCTAAGACCAGCGCTAACCAACCATTGATTGAAAACGCGGTCACTTCCTTCACTTCGCTTCCGGCTCCGGTGTTCTGGAGCGGAGCGCCAACATTGTCAGTATTCATCTTTACCCTCCCATTAAAACTGATATCAAATAGATATCACAATAACTGCGGCGGTTCAAGTCTTCGAGCCTGCTATCTCAAACCTCGATTTGAATGTAGGCTCAAATCACCTCATGCGAAAGGAATACTGTGGCTACCAGGTCAACGCTTGCAGCACCAGTAACTGCTCGTATCGAGGTGAAAAAATCAATCTTCATCGGACAAGTAATTCCGGTCGTCGATGTAGCACAAGCCAATGCCGCCCTTGCCGCGATACGGAAAGAGCATTACGGCGCACGGCACCACTGCTCCGCAATGATCTTAGGTGATGACGGTGAACTCCAACGTTCCAATGACGATGGTGAACCAGCGGGCAGCGCAGGCGCTCCAATCTTGGCGGTATTAGTGCATCAGAACCTGACCAATGTAATTGCCGTCGTGACCCGCTATTTCGGAGGAACATTGCTGGGGGTTGGCGGCTTGATTCGTGCCTACACCAGTGCAGTATCCGGGGCGCTTACTCGCGCTACAGTGGTGTCGTATCAGCCAGCAACTGCCTATCTGCTCAGCTGCGATTTTGAGATTCAAGGCGATTTTGAATCGAAGCTGCGAATGTGGCTGGAAAACCACTGTGCTGAGTTGACGCAAGCCAGCTATGAACCGCATCCGCAATTTGAGTTACGCGTAGCAGAATCCGACGAAGTAGATTTCGCCACCTGGGTTGCCCCTTGGCGCAGCAAAGGGGTTAGCAGCGCTGCGCTCGGGGCAGCAAAGATCGCTATTAGCTGACGGTGATCGCCTTATTCGGATCGGGCTCATGTGGCGGATTCGCAGGTCTGTCTGAGAAGCCCAGCAGGACTGATACCGAAAAATCGAAATCCGGCGGAAAACCTAAGCGCTGTTTCATCGCTTCGCCTGCTTCGCCGTCAAAAAGGACTCGGGCAAATCCACAAATCACCGAATCCACCCCAAGTGAGGCAGCGGCAAGCGTTAAATGCGAGGCCACGATTCCGCAATCCAGATCAATGTAGTGAGCTATTCCCGCCGGATCTTTCGCGATAAACATGATGGCCGAAGCGTTGTAGAAAAGGGTGCCGCCGCGATCCATTAGGCGTTGGTGGTCTTTCGGAGAGCTAATCGCCATGCGCGCCATAGCATTTGCGTCTAACTCGTCTATCAAGGCTTTATCGGAAAGTGTAATAATCCGCCAAGGCTGTCTGTTCTTCGCGCTGGGCGCGCAAAGCCCCGCATGTGCGATCTCTTGTAAGGTCTGTTCCGGAATCGGTGCGCCGTCAAAAGTCCGGCAAGAGTATCTGGTCTTGATCACTTCGAGAGTTTGGTTCATCTGCGCCTCATTTCTGTTCGGTATCGTGGGAACACTCACCTGTTCCAATTTTGTCAGAAAACGCTCCAGATTTGGGAGAATCCACCCACCTTTTACCTCGTAAACCAAACTGATTATCCTGGTTCGGCTAGTTGAGCGACCAGCAGAATGCGGTGCTCAAACTAACCAGAAAAACACTTCACCGCTTGCGGAACAGTTTCTGTTTCGCCGACAGCAGCATTTTGCGCATCACTTCAACCTTTAGTAGGTACGCCGCTAGCGCGTAGGTAACCAACCCCAAGGTGCCGTAGCACGCGAGCCGCGCCAACCGATCAACGAAGCGCTCCCCCGGCAATGCCAGATAGTTAAACAACAAGAAAACGACACCGGCGCAAACCGCCGCGCAAACCAGAATCCGCAAAAATTGCCCGGCTACCTTTTTCAAACCCATCCGCCCGATATGCTTTCGCAACACCGCCACCATCATGATCGCGCAGGTGACGCTGGCGATAGAAGTCGCTAGCGTCAATCCACGCGCGTACAGGACATCTTTGAGAACAATATCGAGAATGATGTTGATCACTACCGCTATGATGCCCAAAAGCATCGGTATTCTCGTTTTTTGCAGTGCATAGAAAACTCGCGCGAAAAAACTACGCAGCCCATATCCGATAAGCCCAATAATGTAGAACGCGAATACGGGAGCGGTATACAGCGTGTTTGCGTGGGTATACTCACCGCGCTCAAACAGTAGCGCCACAATATCGGTTTGCAATAAATAAGCGATGACAATCACAGGCAAGGTGATCAACGCTATCGTTTCAATCGAGACTCGGATGGTTTTTTTCATACCATCGGTGTCATTCTTGGCCGCAAACCGTGAAAGCCGCGTATACATTACGGTGGTGATAGGGACAATCAGGATCCCCATTATGGGCTGTCCAATGCGGAAACTCTCGCCGATGGCAGACGGAGCGTTGTCCCCCATAGCCGAAGAAAATCTGGTATCGACGATTGTGTTGAGCTCGTCGAAAGCGGCGCTGATGAATCCCGGGATTGCCAGCATAAACATCCGTCGCAGATCGGCATCTTTGAGATTAAGTTTTGCGCGATAGTGGAAGCGGCCTTTCAAAAAAGGCAGCAGGATTAGTATCTGCACTGCGGCAGAGCATCCAGCGATTAGCGCCACCATGCGGATGTCGTCGAATATCAAGCAGGCGATGATGACGCAAAAGCTCAGCGCGAACCCCATTAGTTGTTCCGGCAGGAAATGTTTTCTGGCGTTTAGCAGGTTGGCCAATACGCCTGCCACCGCCCAAAACATCAGGAACGGTATGATGCGGCGCGTCATGTCGATTACCAGCGCCAAACCTTCCGGACTGCCGTCCCATACTATTGCGCCAAACTGCGGTGCGAGTAGGACTCCCAGCCCACTAGCGATGATCGCACACAGGATATACAGGTTCAGCACATTGCTAGCGAAAACTCCAGCGGGCTTCTCGCCGGAGTCTAGTCGTATCTTGGAATAGATTGGGATGAATGAAGCGCTGGTGCCGATGCTAAAGAGAATCGTAAAGATATAGACGATGTTGAAGGAGGCCAAATACGCGCTTTTTTCCACTGTTTGCCCGAATTGCGCTGCTAGCACTGCTTCTCTAACAAACCCGACAATTTTGCTGAGTACGATTACCAGCGACAACAGAATTGTCGTCTTAAATACTTTTTCCGGTTCTGCCATGTGACCTCCGCGGCAGCACCTATTTGCTGGTCTTAATGATGGCACCCCATCTGTTTATTGGCAGCGCATTGTTCATTCTATTGTAACGCCTACGATCTTGCCGCCGCGCGTACCGACCACTACGGTGTTCTCAAACACTGCCGGTGACGCCTCAATATTTGAGCCGAGGTTAATCTTGTCCAGTTGCAGACCCGAGGCACCGTCGATCAGGTACATATTGCCCTTGCTGTCGCATTGCACAATGTACGCTTGACCGTCTTGGGCATATACGCAGACCGGTGAACTCCAGGCGTAATGCGGCATATCCATTACCCAGCGTTCTTCGCCAGTCTGCTTGTCTAGGGCGACCAGCAGGCCTTTGCGTCGATAAGGTGTCCGCGCGATTGGCACGATCATTAGGTCTGCGATAGGCCCCTTGCCGAGCACTGGTGTCGCCTGTACCCCTCCAGAGATGCCGTAGATGGAATGCACCAGATACGGCTTTTCCCAAATAATCTCGCCATTTATTGCGTTGAGCTTATAGACACAGACTTCACCAGTTTGTGTCACCTTGTCCATCTCCCAATGCAGTGACGGGGCAACATAGAGGTACTTTTCTCCAGTTTCGGTGATTTCAAACACCGGCGAGGCGTTGGTGTCGTCTTTTACATCCTGAGCCCAGATTAACTCCATAGTGTTCACATCGAGGCAGATCATATTCCCGCCGTTGTCTGCTAAAAACATGAAATTCTTGTAGTAGGCTGCGCTGTCTTCAAACCCCCACCAGTGGGATTCTTCGCTGGTTCTGGGCGTGGAATACGTCCATTTCACCAGGGCAGCAGGTTTGATGGAAAGCTCGGGTTTGTCCTTGTCGAAGCTGGTGTTGAGTTTCATCGTATAGACGATGTTGTTTTCACCCGGATAGATCAGCGTGTCAGTCTTGGTGTCCACGAGCGGCGAACTGTCGTAGCCGTGGAAGATGCGGGGAGCGAAGGGGTCTTTCGCGCCGAATTCGTACAGTTTTTCGCCATTCACAAGGCTATAGATGAACGCACGTGCGTACCCGGCTTCACCTGCCGAATCGGGCAGCGAATCACCCGCTCCGACGAACAGCATGGGCAGGCTCGGGTGGAGCGCGCCCGCCCCTTTAAAGGGAAGTCCGATCTCAATAGTGTCGCGGGTAGGTTGACCGTCCTCGATGTCGATGAAGTACACATTGCCGTCCATCGTGGCGTACACGGCCTCTACCAGTCCTGGCTTTGCTTTTTTATCCGGGTACAAGTTCATGGCCTGTTTCCCGGATTCGTCCCAACGCACGATGAGCGGTTGCCCCGTCCATCCGCTGCCAGTCCACCGTTTGGAGCCTTTGCCCTTGCTGACATCGCTTTTTTCCAGCGCTCCGGTTTTCACCGACCAGTAGTGCCTACCAAATTTTCTGCGTGCGATATTCGGCGTCCCGAAACTTGCCGAATCGCGGTAGTTATTTCCGCGAAACGTCACGATACCTTCAGATTGCGGGTAAACGTCTCCTGCATCAAAGAAGATAGGGTTCGGGCGGCTGTAGGACTGAATAGGTTCGCCGTCTAACTCCATTTTTACCGCAAAACCGCGCCGCACCGGGTCGGTGTTTTCACTTGCATACGGAGTGTCTGCATCCGCATTCGCGGTAAAATGCTCAAAACTTCGCACCGGGATGCACTCACGCTCTACGCGCTTTCCGCTTCGGCGTAATAAATACCAAACTCCGCTTACAGCAGTAAACAATGCAACGATCATCCCAAAGATCAACAGAAGCGCTGGCATTCTCGCTGCCTCCAATCTGACTCGTCGTAGATCATTTCGCCTTCGGAGCAAAAGGAATAGTCTTCTTTCTGGTAGACAATGATAGTAATGCTCGTTCACTCGACGCGAGTGGCACTGATCGGCTATCATTTATCGGTTCGATCACTTCGAGTGGTCTGGGAAAGCGAAGACGATTCTTCCACCTGTGAGCTATTTGCGGATGTGCAAGGCTACGGTCAAGGTATCACAGGTCAAACGCAGCGAAGCTGCGCGCATGAGTCGGTGTTGCATCTCCTAGAAAACTCCCAGTGACTCGCGCGCAAACAAATACCGAACTATGGAGGACACATCAGTACTGAACCTCGCATCAACGAACGTATCTTCTCGCCAGAAGTACGTTTGGTTGGTCCTGCCGGCGAACAGGTCGGCATTGTTCGCATTGAAGACGCCCTGCGTCTAGCTAGGGAAGCAGACCTTGACCTCGTGGAAGTCGCCGCCCAAGCTCGCCCACCAGTTGCAAAACTGATGGATTATGGAAAATTTAAGTACGAAGCAGCACAGAAGGCGCGAGAATCCCGCCGTAATCAAACCAACGCCATCATCAAAGAAATGAAACTGCGTCCCAAGATCGACGCCCATGACTACGAAACCAAAAAAGGCCACGTAGTTCGTTTCCTCAAAGCAGGAGACAAGGTAAAGATCACTATCATGTTCCGCGGGCGGGAACAATCCCGTCCCGAGCTAGGCATCAACCTTTTGAAGCGGCTCGCTGAAGATGTCATTGAGGACGGCTTCATTGAGTCTGCGCCAAAGCAGGATGGCCGAAATATGTTGATGGTACTCGCCCCCACTCGCAAAAAGAACGAAGCTCACGTCGAAGCAGAAGCGGCAAAAGCAGCAAAACAAGCACAGCGTAGCGCCGATGTGGAGGCACAAAAACAGGAGAATGCCACCTCAAGAGCGCTGGCGGCGGCCTCTGGTGGAAAAAAGAAGCGAGGGCCTGCTGACAACATGGATCCCGACCTGGAACTTTAGGTTCCTAAGCGCAAAAGAAGGAGCAGAGATGCCAAAAATGAAGACCCATTCCGGGGCAAAAAAACGATTCCGAATAACGGGGTCAGGGAAGCTGGTACATCGCCAGGCCGGAAAGATGCACTTGAATGAGCACAAACCCACCAAGCGGACGCGTCGTCTCGATGGCGATGTTGAGGTATCACAGGACGACAGGCGCAGGGTGCGTCGGATGCTAGGCGCATACAAGGCGAGATAGGAACAGATTGGCATGGCAAGAGTTAAGCGCTCAATAAACGCGCACAAGAAACGCCGCGAAGTATTAGAACAAGCCTCTGGCTATCGGGGGCAGCGTTCGCGGATGTACCGCAAGGCGAAGGAACAACTGCTGCACTCCTACACCTACGCATACCGTGATCGTCGCGCCCGCAAAGGCGATTTCCGCGCGCTGTGGATTCAACGAATCAACGCTGCGTGTAGGGCAGAAGGAATGACCTATAACCGATTTATCTCGGGTTTGAAGAATGGCGGTGTGGAAGTAGATCGGAAGATTCTTGCAGACCTGGCCGTCAATGATGCGCAAGCGTTCTCGAAGCTGGTTGCCCTAGCTAAGGAAAACCAACCCCTGAATCAAGCCGCCTGAACACCCGAGAGTTGAAAGGGCTTCCAGATGGGAAATCCAGTAATCGAGTTGGCGCAACCCAATAAGGCCGCCATTTTGGAGGCGCGCTCGCTTCAGCGTCGCAAAAAGCGGGCAGAGCTGGGGAAATTCCTGGTCGAAGGACGCAACGTTGTTGCGGAATCGTTGAAAATGCCGCAGGTCGTTGAGGCGATCTATGTGCGGTGGAACGATGCTGTCTCCAATCAAGACCTGATTGAAGCCGCCGAAGCTAACAACGTGCCGGTTTTTGCGGTAAGTGAACAAAACTTGGCTACCATGACCGACACCGTTACCCCCCAAGGTGTGGTGGCTGTGGTGCGAGCTTTGTCCGTGCAATTGGAGTCGGTGTTCTATCCAACTTCGGATGCTTCATTGGTTGTGATTTGTGCTCAAGTCCGCGACCCAGGCAATGCCGGTACTGTGATTCGCTGCGCTGATGCTTTCGGAGCTGACGCCGTCATCATGAGTCATGATTGCGTCGATCTGTATAACCCAAAGGTTATTCGATCTTCGGCGGGAAGCATTTTCCATCTGCCTATTGTCACCGACGTTGAGTTGACAGATGCGATTGCGGCTTGCCGAGCGGCAGGTTTGCAGATTTTCGCTACTGACGGCGAGGCTGGAATCTCTTTGACTGATCTTTGCAGCGAGTTGGCGAACCCGACAGCCTGGATTATGGGTAACGAATCGTGGGGTCTGCCATCTGAGCAAATCAAATTGGCGGACAAAACGGTGGCGGTTCCGATCTATGGTCAGGCCGAAAGTCTGAATTTGGCGACTGCGGCTGCCGTTTGTATGTATACGTCTGCGAGCGCCCAGCGCGGATGTTGCGAGTCCTAACGTAAGCGAATCTGCTTGCTGGCTTTGTCAACCACCCCTGGGCGAAGCTGGTAACGCTGAGACATCTAAGTGTTTGGTAATGACGAGAGTGAAATGACTACTACGACTCCAGATTTAAGCGAAAATGCGATAAACGCACTAGTCAGCCAAGGGTTAGCTGCCTTTACGAATGCGGTGAACCTTGCCGAACTTAAAGCAGCACGTATAGCACACAGCGGCGACAAGTCGGCGTTAGCTGTGGCAAATCGAGCCATTGCTGAGCTACCTGGAGCAGAACGTAAGGCTGCGGGGCAGTTGATCGGGTCGGCCAGAACAAGACTCAACCAAGCCTTTACCGCCCGCGAAGCCGAACTATCCGAAGTTGAACTGGCATTGAAGTTAGCTAGTGAAGGAGTAGACGTAACTTTGCCAGTTGCGTTAGCTCCGCACGGCGAACCACACCCGATAACTGCCTTGATGGAGGATTTGGGCGATGTATTCATTGCAATGGGTTGGGAGATAGCTGAAGGCCCCGAGCTTGAAGCCGAATGGATGAATTTCGACGCACTGAACATGGGGCCGCACCATCCGGCACGCGCAACTTCAGACACGCTTTTCATTGACCCGATCGAGAATCATTTGGTGATGCGCACTCATACTTCGCCGGTACAAATTCGGACTATGTTGTCGCGACCACTGCCAATCTATGTCGTGTGCCCGGGAACCACCTATCGTGCCGATGAGTTTGACGCTACCCATGTTCCGGTGTTCCATCAGCTTGAAGGTTTGGTAGTCGATAAAGGCATAACCTTGGGACATCTGAAGGGGACGCTTGACCATCTGGCTAAGGTGATGTTTGGCGGAGTGCGTACTCGAATCCGACCTTCATACTTCCCATTCACCGAACCCAGCGCTGAGATTGACCTGGAATGTTTCGTTTGTAGGGGTGACTCAGTTGGAAATCCAGATACCTTCTGTCGCACCTGCGGCAGTGAAGGTTGGATTGAATGGGGCGGCTGCGGCATCGTGAATCCTCGGGTGCTTACGGCTTGCGGCATTGATACAGCTGTGTATTCCGGCTTCGCCTTCGGCATGGGGGTAGAACGTACTTTGATGTTCCGAAACGGCGCATCCGATATGCGGGACATGGTTGAGGGCGACATTCGTTTTTCGCGCGCATTGATCGGAGGTGCCCGATGAGAGCACCGTTTAGTTGGATACGCGAATACGCAAAGTTGGATTCTTCAGTTGATTCGCGCCAGGTGTATGAGGCTTTGATAAAGGCCGGGCTCGAAGTCGAAACCGTCGAGCAGGTTGGCTCGAAAGTCGCCGGCTCAATCGTGGTCGGACGCGTGCTCAGCGTGGTTGATGAGCCGCAAAAGAATGGAAAGATCATCAAATGGTGTCGCGTTGATTGCGGTGCACAAGCTAATTCGCAGGCCGCTGAGCCTGATGCTGAAGGCGGCTCGCGTGGGATAGTCTGCGGGGCGCCGAATGTTGCTGCGGGACAGTTAGTTGTGGTTGGCCTCCCTGGGGCAATCCTTGCCGGTGGGTTCGAACTTTCCACCCGCAAAACCTATGGCCACATCTCCGATGGCATGATTTGTGCCGAAGACGAGTTGGGCATCGGCAGTGACCACACTGGAATCATCGTGTTGCCCGAAACCGATGACGCGGGTCGCCAACTGGTGCCAGGGGAAGCGGCAATGCCGTTGATCACCGTGGTTGACGAGGTGTTCGACATCGCGGTGACTCCCGACTTGGGCTACTGCCTCAACATCAGGGGCATTGCCAGAGAAACTGCGCAGGCCTTCGGAGTTGACTTCATAGACCCGGTGCAACTGCCAGTTCCATCCCCAGTGGCTGCGGGGCAACAGGTTCTGCTGGAAACTGACAACTGTCCGCTCTTTGTAGCTGTCAGCGTGGATCAGATTGACCCGAGCCGACGTACCCCAATGTGGATGCAGGCACGCTTAAAGATGGCTGGTATCCGAACCTTAGGCTTGGCTATCGACATCACCAACTATGTGATGTTAGAGATCGGCCAACCAATTCATGGCTACGATGCCGACCTGATTACAGATCAGATCGTAGTGCGGCAGGCGAAGCAGAAAGAGACGTTAGTCACCCTCGACGGTGTGGAGCGTGCCCTCGATGCCAGCGACATCGTGATTGCCGACGGTTCGGGAGTCATAGGTTTGGCTGGGGTTATGGGCGGACAAACCACCGAATTGTCGCCTTCCACCACCAGAGTCGTGATTGAGGCCGCATACTTCGACCAGACCTCGATAGCCCGTACTGCGAAGCGGCACAAACTCCCATCGGAAGCATCGCGGCGTTTCGAGCGCGGGATAGACCCAGGTGCGGCCTATGCCGCCGCACATCGGGTTGCCGATCTGTTGGTCGCACATGGCGGTGGACACAAGCGTGAAGCTGAAACGGTAGTGGGAACCGTTCCGCAAATGCCGAAACAGGTCATCGCAGCGGATTTACCAGCAAAGGTTTTAGGACATCCGGTTGCCGCCGAGCAGGTTGTTTCAATCTTGCGAAGCTCTGGGGTGCAAGTCGAAGTTGACGGTGCGCAGTTGATACTGCAACCACCGACTTGGCGTCCAGATTTACGTGATCCGTACGACTACGTGGAGGAAGTTGGCACAAAGATCGGCCTGGACGTGATTGAACCAGTCGTTCCTACCGCCCCTGCGGGAGCCGGTCGCACTGTGTCGCAACAGACTCGAAAAGCGTTGAGTTGGGTGTTGCCGACTGCTGGATTCAGTGAGGTTATTTCGTTCCCGTTCTGTTCAACTGCCGAGATTGAGAAGTTGGGTGTACCTGCTGGTGATCCCAGGTTGGATTTGGTGCGCTTGGCAAACCCGCTTGCTGACACCAGCCCACAGTTACGAACTACATTATTGCCTGGTCTTTTAGCTGCGGTGGCGCGTAATCGCTCGCGTTCCCAAGATGATTTAGCGTTATATGAGCAGGGGCTAGTTTTCTTTGGGCCTGTAGGCCACGCTCTGGTTCCATCGGTAGCCCAGCGTCCGGGCGTAGCAGAACTTGATGCGATTGCAGCGGCGCTGCCAGCCCAACCACGGCATTTGGCGTGCGTGGTGACCGGCAATTGGGTCACTGGTCTTGACCAGCAGCCAGCTTCTTGGCAGCACAGCGTCGCATTCGCCGATTTAGTTGCTAAGACGGTCGGGGTGGAATTCACCAAACGCGCGGTTGCGCATCCCCCGTGGCATCCAGGCCGTTGCGCTGAATTGAGCCTAGCTGGACAAGTCATCGGGTACGCGGGCGAAATCCATCCCAGCGTATGCGAAACCTTCGGAACCGGGTCTGGACTAGCGGCGGCCGAACTCGATTTAGATGCACTCATTGCGCTAGCTCCGGCGCCAGGGCAGCTTCCCACCCTGTCAACCTTTCCGGTGGCAAAAGAAGATGTGGCACTAGTTGTTGACGCTGACGTGCCACAAGCCGAGGTCGCTGCCGCACTGCGGGAAGGTGGTGGCGACTTACTGGAGTCGTTGGCGCTCTTCGATGTCTACACCGGCGAACAGATCGCTGCGGGTAAGAAATCGTTGGCATTTGCGCTGCGCTTCCGCGCCCCAGATCGTACCTTGACTGACGCCGAAGCCGCCGCTGCCCGTGACGGTGCAGTCGCTGTAGCTGTTGAACGTTTCGGCGCTGTCCAGCGCGTCGCCTGACCTGTTTCCTGCTGGTTACCGCCAGCCTCCTCCTGTCAGTTTTGGCCAGGTCAAGCTGCAACCGCAGCTTTTTTGGCAGTAATAGCGGCTAAGACCGTCTTTGCGGTTGCTAAGGCGAGCACGGCGGCAAGGGTAGCAGCAGCCGATGAGGTAATAAACCCGCCTTTGTAGGACACATTGTCAATGAGCCATCCGGCGAGGCTGGAGCCGATAGCGACCCCAACTCCCAGGCTGGTACCGATCCAGCCCAGCCCTTCAGTCAGCCGCGATTCGGGAACGATTCTTTGCATCAATGCGTTGAGGTTGATCAGAGTCGGAGCCACGGTCGAGCCAAAGATGAAACCGAAGAGTGCCAGCGTAAGCGGCGACCAAGCGAAGATCAATGTTGAGACTCCAAGGCTCATCGCAATGATTAATATCCTAAAACGTCGCAGCAGCGGTGTTTTCCAGCGGCGGATGCCATAAGTGAATCCCGCTATTGCCGAACCCAGGGCAAAAGTGCCCAAGACGACTCCGGAAAGCTCTTTGGCTCCCCAGGTTTCGGTAGCTGCAACTGCGGTGACATCTCCGCTTCCAAAAATGACCCCGATCAAGGCACTGATGCAAACCAGTGGTATCACCCCGCGCAGCCGCAACAGGAAACCCGAGTATTCACCGGTGGTTTTTTTCAGCGCTACTGAAATCACTGGAGGTTCAGAATTACGCAGCGAGTAAAAAACTAAGGCTCCGATAGCGTGGGTGAAGATGATTACCAGCAGCGCCGCCTGCGGAAAGAATGTGGTAGCTAAAAATGCTGCAAATACCGGCCCGATAACCCAGGTGAACTCGTCCAATGTCGATTCTAAAGCCAGCGCTGTGTGCAGTTTGTGTGAATCTGAAAGCGCATGGTTCCATCTAGCTCGAACCAGCGCACCTGGGGAGCCGCAGCTTAACCCCAGCACCGCGCAGGGAATAAACAGCCACATCGGTGCAACTTCAAGCCAAGCTAGCCCCACAAAGGTTGTCAGCGATAACACAAAGACTCCGGCTGCTGGCAGCATCACTTTGCGTTGTCCGAAACGGTCAACCCAATTCGTCAAAATTGCGGTGCCGACGGCCCAAGTCAATGCTTCGGTGGCAGCTAGCGCTCCGGCAATCTCATAGGAGTCATACAGGGTTTGCACCATTAACACGATGCCAATGCCCATCATCGCTCCACCACCGCGCGCGAGTAAGCCTGCCAGACAGAACGCCAAAGTTCCAGGCAGACTCAAAATGTCACGATAGGTACGCACGCGATCCTTCTTGATAAACAGATTTTTGATGAAATCGAGCAACAATCCTAGCTCAGGACTAGAACCAGGCTGCGGCACAATTACCGCAACTGGGGCTAGTTGCGACTACGCATAGGGATTGTCCGTTGATCCCGATGGGACGCCATTGCCCCCATCGGTTACAGCTCCCTCAACAGTGATGGTGTAGCTGTAATTTTTCTTAAGGTCAACCTTCATCGGTCCGGTCGCAGTTGAATCGGTTTTGAATTCACGATAGTTCCCTGATGGTCCAAATGAGTGTTTTTGACCATACCAAGTCTCGCCCGATGAATACACCAACCGATATGACCCTACCGGTACCTTTAATTTCAACGACTTGCCGGACTTAACGAACCCAGAAACCACCTGTGTTTTGGTTCCCCACTTGAAGAAGGTGACGTGTTTGTCGCCATTGTTTCCAGTCTTGATGGTAACTGAAACCCCGCTGCCGCCTGCCACTAGCCGTTCAGTTCCCGGGCGTTTTTGAGCCTTAACAACCTTTTCTTTGTTGAGCTTGTCAAGGCGAGGTTTCATGGCGTCTTTTTTGGCCTGCTCGGGAGATTTTTCCAACACGGCATCATTCGACATGATCGAAATCTCGTAGTTATGAAGAATCTGAATCGGTAGTTCTTCCGCAGGTATCTTTTCTGCTGGTAACGCCACATTGCCACGCGGACGTATGTTGAGGGTAGCACTGCCTTTCTGATCTGCGCTGACTGTGCCTTGCTCGGAGGTCATCTTGTGTTCAAATTCGTCTTCGGTGATGCTCCCGAAGATCGGGCCTTTTTGCGAATTGTAGGTATCATATGCCTGCTGTGCTGCCTGCTCATAGCTAGCCACAAGGTCGGGATATGAGAACGATACCTTTGCTTGATCTGGTGCATCCGGCGTTATGGAATCGATGCGAACATTGTTTTCAAAAGCAGTACCGGCACCCGGAAAGAGCTTTGGTTTCCAGTCTAAAACAGTCGTTTGTGCAGCTAGTTGGAGCCAAGTCGAACTGCGAGTCATCAGGTCAGTGACCAAACTCTCGCTGATGGGGATTTTGGGCTGGTCGACATCAATCGTCGCTTCCCAAGCTCCTTCTGTGTCTTGATTCAAACTGACTGGGAAGGTAGTTTCCTGGGTCAGAACCGACGGGAGCGCGGTTGCGAGTTGGATCACCTTCTCGCGGGCTTCATTTCGCAAGTTTTGATAGGTGCTGTCGGTCACTTTTGTGATGTCGGTTTCAAACTCCAGCGGAGTTCCGCTAGGCAGGAGTTGCTCCACGTTGTTGTGTCTTAAGTCCAAGATTCGCACTGGAACTTGCACTTTCGTCCCAGCGTCTGCTTCAGTATCGGCAAAGAGTGCGGCAATATCTGCGACATCAAAGTGCTTAAGCTCTGGGTGAGCGTCTTGGTAGTCCGCCAGAGCTTGGGCGACAGCGGTAATCCTTTGATCTTCGCCTATGATTCCACAACTAGTAAAAACAAGTGAACTGGCGATCAAACCAGCTATGAGCAGTAGCGAACTCAGTCGTAACGATAGTCTTTTCTCTGAAATAGCCGCCATCTTCTTCCCAGCCTTTTCATCAGTCACAGTGAGGGTATGAGTAACAGCCTATACCCTACCTCATAGCTTTTGGTCAAGCTGTGGAATGCGAATGGAATAAAGATTCCGTATATGGCATAATCATACCATGACATATCGGATAGCAGTCGCGGGAGCCACCGGCTACGCGGGCGGAGAGTTGTTGCGGTTGCTTTTGGCGCACCCAGCGTTTGAGGTAGGGGCGCTCACAGCAAAGACGAATGCCGGAACCGCAATGGGCGAACATCACCAGCATTTGAGTCCGCTTTGGGATCGCTTGATCGTAGACACCACCGTTGAGAATCTCCTCGGTCATGATGTTGTTGCGCTGGGATTACCGCATGGCGCATCTGGGGAAATAGCTGCGGCGTTGGAGCTGGCTGCTCCTGAGACGATTCTCATTGATCTGGGAGCCGATCATCGCTTGGAATCTGCCCAGGCTTGGGAGAAATTCTACGGCAGTGAGCATCAAGGCACTTGGACATATGGGATGCCCGAACTGCTGCTCGATCAAACGGCGACCAAAAAACAACGCGACTTACTACCAGGGGCGAAGCGCATCGCTGTGCCAGGCTGTAACGTCACAGCTGTCACCTTGGCGTTGGCTCCAGGGATTGCCGCCGGATTGCTTGAACCGACAGACTTGACTGCGGTTTTGGCTAACGGGGTCAGTGGAGCCGGAAAGGCGTTGAAAACACACCTGCTCGCTTCCGAAATCATGGGAGCGGCTAGCCCGTACGCCGTAGGCGGAGTACATCGGCACATTCCAGAAATCATGCAGAACTTGGAAAAGTGCGGTCAGGGGCAAATCAGCATTTCCTTCACCCCAACTATGGTGCCGATGTCGCGCGGAATCCTAGCCACCTGCACTGCCAAATTGACCCCACAAGCAAAGACCGCAGACCCGGCATCCATCCGGGCGGCCTGGGAACAGGTGTACGCCGCTGAAGAGTTCGTCAACCTGCTACCTGTTGGGCAATGGCCGAACACAGCAGCAACTCTAGGAGCAAACACTGCCCAAATCCAGATTGCAGTCGATGAAAATGCGGGACGACTAGTGGCGATCTGTGCCGTCGACAACTTGGTAAAAGGCACCGCCGGTGCCGCCATTCAATCTCTCAACTTGGCGCTGGGTTTGCCAGAAGCCACCGGACTGACAACGTTAGGAGTTGCGCCATGAGTGTAACTAAACCGCAAGGCTTTCGGGCTGCTGGAATAGCTGCGGGCATCAAAGCAAACGGAAAACCAGACTTGGCGCTGGTGGTAAATGATGGGACGCACCTAGCTGGCGCCGCAGTCTTCACTCCAAATCGGTTCGCCGCTGCTCCGGTGCAGTGGTCACAGGCGGCAATGGCGCGAAATGCGAGTATGGGTACTTCGCCGCGAGTCGTGGTTTTGAACTCGGGTGGAGCAAATGCTTGCACCGGCGCTGAAGGCTTTGCCGATACCGAAGCGTCCGCCTTGAAAGTCGCACAACTTACCGGTGTGGAAGCTGAGCAAGTCTTAGTGTGTTCGACTGGATTGATAGGTGACCGGTTGAAGATGGACAAACTCCTGCCAGGAGTTGAAACAGCATATGCCCAACTGAGCGCCGACGCAGGTGCAGCAGCAGCGGAAGCGATCATGACCACCGACACCTATCCGAAATCACGTGCCGTCGCAGTTGAGAGCGCCGCAGGGACGGTCTGCATCGGTGGCATGGCCAAAGGCGCGGGAATGCTCGCGCCAGAGCTGGCGACCATGCTTGTGGTCTTGACCACCGACGCTTGGATAACCGACGATCTGGCCAAAACTGCACTGGAATCAGCCGTAGCACAAAGTTTTAATCGAATTGACTCAGATGGCTGCATGTCAACCAACGACACCGTGATTCTACTTGCCAGCGGTGCTAGCGAAATCCAACCTGATGCTGACGTGTTCACAGCCGGACTCACCGAAATTAGTCAGCAACTGGCTCAAGACCTGATAGCTGATGCTGAAGGTGCCAGCCACGACATCAAGATCGACGTGGTAAATGCGTCTTGTGAGGGGGGTGGTCTAGCTGTCGCTCGTGCCATAGCGCGTTCCAATCTTTTCAAAACCGCCATTTTTGGCAACGATCCAAATTGGGGCAGAATTCTGTCAGCAGCCGGTACAGTTCCGGCCGCGACAGCCCCATTCGACCCAACGCAAGTGAACGTGACCATAAACGGTGTCATGGTTTCGCGCGGCGGCGGCGTCGGAGCGGATAGGAATTTGGTCGATCTGACGAACCGCCTGGTACACATTGTCGTCGATTTGAACGCCGGGGATGCGTCGGTGAGTCTTTGGACGAACGATCTGACCCACGACTACGTCCATGAAAACAGCGCGTACTCCAGCTGATAAATAAGGTGGAATACCCCGCAGGAACAGAAGATGACCCTGGGATCGATGTAGGAAAGTATGAAGGAAAGAACATGAAAACAAGTGTGTCAACAACCACCGACATTTCTGCTGACGATATTCGGGCAGCGAAACGCAAAGCTGGCGTACTCATCGAAGCGATGCCGTGGTTGAAGCGCTACACCGGAAAGATCATCGTGCTCAAATACGGCGGGAACGCCATGATCGACGAAGGACTGAAGGCGGCTTTCGCTGAAGACATCGTTTTCTTGCGTATGGCTGGTGTCAAACCGGTGGTGGTGCATGGCGGTGGCCCTCAGATCACGAGCATGCTTACCCGGCTGGGTATCGAAAGCGAGTTCAAATCGGGGCTACGAGTGACTACTCCAGAGGCGATGGATGTGGTGCGCATGGTGCTGATGGGGCAAGTCAACCGCGAATTGGTGGGTTTGTTGAATGCGCACGGTTCCTATGCCATCGGCCTTTCGGGTGAGGATGCCGGGTTGCTCACTGCCGAACGCAAAGGTTTGGAAGTTGACGGGCAGCCTGTCGATCTGGGACTAGTGGGCGAAGTGACAAAAGTGCGCCCAGAGACCGTGTTGGACTTAATCAATGCCGGACGTATCCCGGTTATTGCGACGGTTGCTCCTGATGGTGAAGGACAAGTTCACAATGTGAACGCAGATACCGCCGCAGCGGCGTTGGCGATAGCTCTGGGCGCAGAACGTCTGGTGATGCTCACCGACGTTCCCGGACTTTACGCATCATGGCCAGATACAAACCAAGTGATTCGTGAGATAAAATCAGCAGAACTTGAGACAATGCTTCCAACGCTTGCTTCAGGTATGGTTCCAAAGATGGAAGCCTGCCTTCAAGCTGTGCGCGGCGGTGTGCCGCGTGCGACTGTGATCGACGGACGTGTTGCACACTCAGTGCTGGTGGAGATTTTCACTGATGAAGGAGTAGGAACGATGGTGACCGCATGAACAGGAGAGCACAATATTCCTCACTTGAACTGACGCATAGCTATCAGGAAGTGATGATGAATACCTATGGGGTACCCAAGCGGGTGTTCGTCAAAGGTGAAGGTGTCCATCTTTGGGATGTCGAGGGTAATCAGTATTTAGATTTACTGGGAGGGATTGCCGCAAGCGTACTTGGCCATGCGCACCCGGTGGTTGTGAGAGCCATTACGAAGCAGATGTCAACCTTAGATGTGACCTCTAATTTCTTTTCGACGCCGCCACAGATTGAGTTGGCTCATAAACTAGCCAGCTTCGTAACTGCGAATGATCCAAATGTAAGCGCGAAGGTGTTCTTTGCAAACTCGGGGACTGAGTCTAACGAGGCAGCGTTCAAAATTTCACGCATGACTGGCCGCGAAAAGATTGTCGCCATGGAAGGCGCCTTCCACGGGCGTAGCATGGGGTCGTTGGCGATCACTTGGAAACCGGAATTTAAAGAACCTTTCCAGCCTTTGCCAGGTGATGTACAGTTCGTGCCCTTTGGTGATGTCGATGCCCTCGCTGCGGCTGTGGACGAAAAGACTGCGGCAGTAGTGATTGAACCGATTCAAGGAGAGAGCGGCATCATCGTTGCTAGCGACGACTTCTTGCAGAAAGCCCGCGAGATCGCCACAGCAGCCGGAGCCTTGCTGTGGTTCGACGAAGTGCAATCAGGAATGGGTCGTACTGGAACTTGGCTGGCGAGCACTCCATCAGGGGTAACGGCAGATATCGTTACGATGGCTAAGGGTTTGGGCAATGGTTTCCCGATGGGCGCTTGTATCGCTACGGGTGCAGCAGGCGAGTTGCTGGTTCCAGGTTCGCATGGAACCACTCTCGGAGGTAATCCGGTGGCGGCTGCGGCAGCCTTGGCTACGATCGGTGAAATTGAGCAGCATGGGTTGTTGGAGCGGGCGACGATGCTCAACTCGCATTTGCGGGTAAAGATTACCGAATCAAACTTGTTCGAGATTGCTGCGGTGCGCGGGCGTGGTTTGATGCTGGCGATTCAGTTGCGGGCTGGCATTGCGCCCGAAGTGGTTCAAGCTGGGCTGGAAGCCGGTTTTGTGATAAATGCTCCCTGCAAAGATGTGATCAGGTTGCTTCCGCCGCTGATCATCACTGCCGAGGAGTTGGAAAGCTTGGTTGTGGCACTGCCAGACTTGATGAAGACTGCCCGTCAGTATTGATTTGCGGGCTTTGGAGATGAATAAACCGATCACCAAGTCAGCACGTCAGGCTCGTATCGTCGAAATAATCGAGCGGCAGCTAGTGGGCAGCCAACAAGAGTTAGCTGCCATTCTGGCGACCGAGCAGATCGTTGTTCATCAAGGCACGTTGAGTAAGGACTTGCTCGATGTCGGTGCAGTTCGGGTACGTAGTGAGAATGGCTTTCGCTACGCACTGTCTGCTGCTGAAACTGGAGGTGTGCCTGCTCAGGTGAAATTGGCAAAGTTGTGCGCAGAGCTATTACTGTCAGCTCAAGGATCAGCAAATTTAGCTGTGTTACGAACACCACCAGGTGCAGCACAGTATTTCGCCTCTGCAATCGACAAGCTGGGCTGGGACAAGATTTTAGGAACGATCGCCGGAGATGACACGGTGTTGTTGGTAACCCGTGACCCAGCTAGTGGCCAAGATGTAGCCAAATACCTATTGGAGTTGTAGCAATGGAATCGACATCAGGAAAACTGTGGGGTGCACGCTTTGGGCGTGACCCAGAAGCGGCGATGTTTGAGTTGAGCAAATCGACGCATTTCGACTGGCGGCTGGCCAGCTATGACATTCAAGGCTCGTTGGCACATGCGCAGGCGTTACATGCGGCTGGTCTTTTAACGGCGACAGAGTTGAATGATCTCAATGCTGGGTTGGAACAACTTCTCGATTTGGTCGAAGCTGGAACATTCGTAGCGTTGGAATCAGACGAAGATGTGCATCAGGCGTTGGAGCGGGGTCTTATTGGTCTGGTCGGAGCGGAATTGGGAGGACGGCTGCGTGCCGGACGTTCTCGCAATGATCAGATTGCGACGTTGATCAGAATGTATCTGCGTGATGCCAACCGCGAAGTGGCTAACTGCTTGCGGGGCGTGATTTCGGCATTGGCGGCGCAAGCTGAGACGTATCTGGGTGCGATCATGCCCGGTCGGACACATATGCAAAGTGCGCAACCGGTGTTGCTCAGTCATCAACTGCTGGCGCATGCCTGGCCACTGGTGCGTGATCTGAGCCGACTTGCCGATTTGGATTCACGTCTTGATGAAAGTCCCTATGGTTCGGCTGCCCTGGCAGGTACAACGTTGGGTCTTAACCCATTGCTGGTTGCCAAGCAGTTGGGCTTTTCCACTTCGACGGCCAACTCGATTGACGGCACTTCGGCGCGTGATCTGATAAGCGAAGCTGCCTACGTAATGGCTCAAATCGGGATTGATGTGTCGCGGCTGGCTGAAGACATCATCATTTGGTGTACGGGAGAATTTGGGTTTGCACGTCTGGATGATGCCTGGTCTACGGGTTCTTCTATAATGCCGCAAAAGAAGAATCCCGACGTTGCCGAGTTAGCAAGGGGTAAGGCCGGACGGCTGATTGGTAACCTAACCGGACTCTTGGCCACGTTCAAAGGACTGCCCTTGGCGTATAACCGCGACTTGCAGGAGGATAAAGAGCCGATTTTCGACAGCATCGACCAGTTGCTGTTGGTGTTGCCTGCCGTTGCAGGGATGGTGCGGACACTGCAATTTGATACCGAGCGGATGGCATCGGTGGCAAGTGGTGGGTTTTCCTTGGCGACTGACCTTGCCGATTGGCTGGTTCGTCAACGGGTGCCGTTTGCACAAGCGCATGAGATCGCCGGGACGGCGGTTCGCTACTGTGAGGCAAAGAATATCGAGTTGAGTGAGTTGACACCCGAAGACCTGGCTGCGATTTCGCCGCTGCTGAGTCCAGACGTGCTCGCCGTCCTCACCGTCGAAGGCTCGGTCGTTTCTCGGAATGCGCGCGGCGGTACCGCTCCCAATGCTGTTCGTGCCCAGTTAGCCGAACTTCGTGCGGCGCTGTCCGGTGGTTAAGCTGTTTCGATACCCATCGCGGTGGTTGAGTACAGGTCGAAGACCTGTGTATCGAAACCCCTGCCAGATTTCAGTGCTTTCAGCAATAGCAATCAGACGCTTCGATGCGCAAAACCTCAATATGGCTCTCGTGGGCAGCAGTTGTCAAAGACTTGTCAAGAGTCCATAGCGCAGCCTCGGCAAGTTTGCAGGACACCAACAGGTGCGTGTCAACGCAGCCGATACGCTTTCCCGCTATTTGAAAATGTGTGACGAAATGGAGGTATTCCTCCAAGGTAGCTGTTGGTAGCAACCCCAAGCCAGCGATGTCATTGAGGATGTTGAGGTGTTTGGCTGACATGCTCAGTGCAAGTTCGGCAATGATTAACTCATGAGATACAACAAGCCCGTTGGCGAGCATGTCTGTTAGTGGTGACTGCGGTTTGCGAAAATGCTCGCTCCACACTGATGTGTCGACTAAGACTTCTCTCATCTCATCTGTTCCGTACTGGTGTTTGGAAGTCAGGCAAAGACCCACCCAATGCCGCCAATCGTTTCGCTTTTTCCTGTTTGATGAGTGCTTGCAGACTTAAGTGAAATACTTCTGAAGGTTTTATGGCCTTCGTCACACGCTTTGCTTCTTCAAACAGTGCATCTTCAATGGTTACTGTCGTACGCATAGTCAGCCTTTCTGCATCAAAAAAATCATCAAATACACCATTTTTTATGCTAACATGACTCGTTTCTGTAAGCAACCGTCGCATCTCCTCATTGTTTCTTTGACTCGGCAGCTACGCCTGCGCATTCTCACGAGATGTACCAGGTGTTAGGCTTTTCCCTTGTGAATGTGCTTGAGGAATTGGATGCGGCAGGGTTTGTAGCTCATGCCACTGATCGTGAGGCTTTGGCGAACCACTTCAATTCTTCGCCTGTGAGTTTCTATGTGGGGTTTGACCCCACAGCGCCGAGTCTCCACATGGGTAACCTAGTGCAGTTGATGTTGGTACGTAGGTTGCAGGCGGGCGGGCATCGTCCGATTCTGCTGGTGGGTGGCTCAACCGGAATGATTGGCGACCCGAAGCAATCCTCAGAGCGAAACCTGAATCCCAAAGACTTGGTTCATGCCTGGGTGGAGCGCATCCGGGAGCAAGTCTCCAAATATGTTTCGTTTGAGTCAGATAATGCTGCAACATTAGTCAACAACTATGACTGGACGTCCGAGCTTTCCACCCTCGATTTTCTGCGCGACATCGGCAAACACTTCCCAATCAATCGGATGCTTGACCGTGAAGTGGTGAAAGCCAGGCTCGAATCTGGGATTTCCTACACCGAATTCTCCTATGTCTTGCTGCAATCCTTGGATTTTCTGGAGTTGTTCCGCCGCTATGGCTGCACGTTGCAAACCGGTGGCAGCGACCAGTGGGGCAATCTGACCGCTGGCGTGGAACTCATTCGTCGCGCTACCGGCAGCAGGGTACACGCGCTGGCCACACCGCTTTTGACCAAGGCCGACGGCACTAAGTTTGGCAAAACCGAAGCTGGTACCGTCTGGCTAGACCCCACAATGACCAGCCCTTATGCCTTCCATCAGTTCTTTCTAAATGCCGAAGACCAAATGGTGATCGACTACTTGAAAATCTTCACTGTACGTTCTCCCGAAGAAATTGCCGAGTTGGAACTGTTGACCGGGCAGCAACCGCAGTTGCGCGCAGCACAGCGGGCTTTGGCAGACGACATCACCGATCTAGTACATTCCCGAGCCGAACGAAATGCAGCGACAGCAGCCGCAGCAGCACTCTTCGGTCAAGGAGAATTACGCGAGTTGCCGCAAGCCACCTTGGAGGCGGTAGCCAAAGAACTCAAGGCCGGACAACTGAGCCAAGGCGACGAGTTCCCTGCTGTTATCGACGCGCTAGTAAGTGCCGGTGTCGTGAGTTCGCGCGGCGAAGCAAAGCGAGCTATCCAAGAGGGTGGAGCCTACGTCAACAACGTGAAGGTCAGTGCTGTAGATGCCAAGCTCGAACAAGCCGATCTGCTGGCTGGCGATTACGTCATAGTTCGCCGTGGCAAGAAAACGGTCGGAGCAGTGCAGCTCCAACGCTAGCTGTCTTGATTCGGCTACTTAAACGCGCTCCCATGGGTTCATTGTTTACCTGTTCGCTCCCGCAGATAGGTTGAACTGGTAAAGACTCCCAACCTAGTGTGAGAGAATTAGCCAGTGACTCCTGCCGATAATCCAGCGCCGCGACAACGTGGTTCCTCCGATTCCCGCCCTAAACGAAATACCGCATCGCGGCGTGCCAGTGATGGAACCCGAGGTGCAACTACCGGTTCTACTAGGGGCACTGGGAGTTCCTTCCGGAGAAATTCGGCCAGCGCGCCAGCTTCGCGGAGGCAGACCCAGTTTCGACCCGGCGCCCAATCCAGCGGTAGCGACCGGGAAAATGGTGGGCGCTCCAGCGGTTCGCAGCGACGTCCGGATTATCAACCACGCGGCCGAGATGCCAGCAGTCGCGGCGCTAGCTCTCGTAGTGGCGACACAAGGCAACCTCGTCGTACCAATGAATCAACTGGGCGCGATTCTCGCCCACCTCGTCGTGATGACCAAGCCAGAGAACGTAGACAAGATTCAGATTTTACGCCGCGCCCGCGCCGCCGGGACGAGCAATCCTCAGCTCGGGCTCAAAACCCAGATTTCGCACGACGCTCACCCCGCCGCGATGAGCAGCCCAGGGAGCGCAGGCAAGGTTCGGACTTTGCGTCGCGTCCACCTCGGCGTGATGGCCAGTCCACCGAGCGGAGACAAGCCTCGGACTTTACCCCGCGTCCGCGCCGAAGTGACGACCAAGCCAGCCAACGTAGACAAGGTTCGGACTTTGCGTCGCGTCCGCGCCGCCGGGATGAGCAATCTAGTGGCCGAACCCGAGACTCAGATTTCACCGCACGCCCCCGCCGTAACGCCCCATCAAGTCGGAATAACTTTGCTGGTTCACGCCCCGAGCGTCGCTCGTTTGCTGGCCGCGACCAACGCAAGGAAGATGGGGCGCGGGCAGACTTTGATCGCGGCAGACGACGCGACAATCTACGTGAGGCTACCTTCGAGAAACCAGAGCCGAAACAGCTCAATCCGGGGTTGGAACCCAAACCAGATGAGCCCGCAACCCCACAAGATTTAGATTTGCGCGAACTTCCCTTCGGAGTGCGAGCCGAGTTACGTGGAGTGGGCCAAAAGACAGCCGAAATTGTCGGAGCTCATCTGCTGATGGCCGGAAAACTGATCGACACCGATCCCAAGCTGGCATATTCACATGCCGAAGCTGCCCGACGCCGTGCCGCCAGACTTCCCATAACCCGCGAAGCCACCGCTGAGACTGCATACGCTGCTGGTTATTACGATGTCGCCCTAAAAGAGTTTCGGGCACTACGGCGCGTAGGTGGCGGATCAGATGAGTACCTGCCCGCGATGGCTGACTGTGAACGCTTCCTGGGCAGAACCCAGCAGGCATTAGCTCTCATCAAAGAAGGCAAAGGCAGGCACCCCGATGTGCCACTGCGCGTAGAACTCACCTTGGTGGAAGCGGCAATCCGGCGCAGTCGGGGACAAACCGAAGAAGCGTTGCGGCTGCTGCGCAAAGAGATTGAACTGATTGGCAATCGGGGGTCAAAACTAGCCAGGGCGCGACTGCGGTATGGATTTGCCGATCACTTGGAAAGTTCAGGAGCCTTAGCGCAAGCCGAGCAGTGGTTCACTGCCGTTGTTAGCTTGGACACCGAGGCCACCACAGACGCATTTGAACGGGTAGCTGCACTGCAAGGCATGACAATCACCTTCGACGAGAGCGAAGACGAAGAAGACATCGAGCCAGATTCGCCCGTCGCTGCCGAAACAGATACCGAAGATGCCCCAAGCAACGAGTGAAAATAGTGCCCTAACTGCCAGATTGGCTGATCGCTATGACGCGATGCTCTTTGATCTTGATGGGGTGATCTATGTCGGCGAGGCCGCCGTGCCTGGCGCCCCGGAAGCCGCAGCAGCCTTGAGTGAGTTAGGGAAAAGGTTGTTGTATGTCACAAACAACGCTGCACCTACCGCTGCCAGCGTCGCCGAACACCTAAAAAATATCGGTTTTTCAGCGACCGAAGATATGGTGCTTACCAGCGCCCAAGTCGCGGTTAGCTACTTGCAAGCTGACCTTCCAGCAGGGGCGAAAATCTTGGTCGCCGGAACCTCAAATTTACGCGATCTGATCGCAGAAGCTGGATTCACCCCAGTTTTTAGTGCCGACGACGAGCCGCAAGCTGTCTTGCAAGGATACGACCCGAACATTGCGCTGCCAACCTTAGATGAGGCCTGTTTGGCGTTGGGACGTGGAGCGAAATGGTACGCCACAAATGCTGATACCTCGCGTCCATCACCACGTGGCATCGTCACTGCGGCAGGCTCGATGATAGCTGCCCTGTCAGTGACATTGGGGCGCTCCCCAGTCACCTTTGGCAAACCTGCGCTCCCGATGCTAACCGAGGCGGTGCGACGCAGTGGAGCTGAACGTCCCATCTTTGTTGGAGATCGGTTGGACACCGATATTGCTGGTGCGACGCTAGCCGGTATGGACTCGCTGTTGGTCTTTTCGGGAGTGCATGGAGCCCGAGATTTGATTGCAGCAGTTCCCGAACGCCGTCCCACCGCGATTGGCGCAGACATCTCGGCGCTGTTGTCTCCGTCACGACATGTTGAGGTGGCGTTAACTCATGTAACTTGCCAGGGACAGACAGCGCAAATCCGAGCTGGAATCATCGACCTAGTGACGCAACCAGAGAACATCGAGGCCGAGCTGTCAGCGCTGTGGGCGATAGCGCATCTGGCTTGGAGTAATCCGGGAAGTGACGCTGCCGCTGCGTTGGATGCGTTGAAGCAGGTGAAATAGTGACCTATGTCGTAGTCCCTTGGTTTCGATACACCGACCTTATGGTCGGCAGCAACCAGACGGGCTCTTCTTGTCGGTTGAGTGGAGCCGTGGGCTCCGTATCGAAACCACGAGTAGCGACAGGAGCAACATGAGTCGCAACTTGGCAAATCCGAGTGTTGATCTGGCTTTGATTTCCGTTTTCGCTGCCCTCATCGCGGTGCTCGCCGTGGTGCCCGGGATTCCAATGCCAGGAACCACGGTGCCGATAACCTTGCAGACGTTGGGAGTGATTCTCGCCGGACTGGTGTTAGGTGGCTGGCGCGGATTTTGCGCCGTCATGCTCTACATTTTGGTGGGCTTGGTTGGAATCCCAATCTTTGCGCAAGGCATGGGTGGATTCGGCGTATTTGCCTCAATGAGCATCGGGTACCTGCTGGCATTCCCCATTGGAGCCTTCATAGCAGGGGCGCTGGCACGCATCGCCAGGGCACGCGGGTTCAAAGGAACATTCTTCTGGTTCGCGTTAGCAGCACTAATTGGCAGTTTGTTGATAATTGATGTCGGCGGGATTATCGGAATGATGATCATTGGGCAAGTTGATGTGATTACTGCCTTCGTGTTCAACCTTCCGTTCGTGGTTGGAGACATTATCAAGAGCTTTGCCGGCGCCGGGATCGCCTTAGCTGTAAACAAAGCGTTCCCAGCGCTGCTGGCTGGGCGAAAGACGGCATCACTTTGATAGAACTGCGCGATGTTGAAGTGAAAGTCGCCTTGTTTCGAGCCGGACGAGCCGCCGAAACCAAGACGCTGCTACATTCGGTAAATCTGACACTTTCTGAAGACCGAATCGCCATCATTGGAGCCAATGGTTCGGGGAAATCGACGTTACTGCGCCTGTGCAACGGTTTGGTGCTGCCCAGCAGTGGAGAAGTGCAGGTTGCGGGGCTTTCCACTTCGACCCAGGCCAGCCAGGTTCGGTCGCTGGTAGGTTTCATTTTCACAGACCCGCTCGCGCAGTTGTTGATGAGCACCGCCATAGATGACGTGGAACTAAGCCTGCGAAAGGCTATTAAAGACAAGAAAGAGCGCCACGCCAAAGCCTGGGAATTGCTTGCTGCTCGCGGGCTGGAACATGCTGGGGAGCAGAGTCTGTACGATCTTTCTGGAGGAGAACGTCAGCTTGTAGCATTGACTTCGGTGTTGGCAACCAACCCGCAAATCTTGGTGGCAGATGAACCGACCACGCTGCTCGATCTACGCAATCGCAACCAGGTAGTGCGAGCCCTTTGGGAACTGCCGCAGCAGGTGATCATAGCTACCCATGACCTCGATTTGGCACAGCAGGCAGATCGGGTGATCGTGATTCATCAGGGGCAGGTTGCCTGCGACCAGGAACCGAGCGTGTCCATCAGCCACTATCGGAACCTGATGGAGTCGACATGAACGGTGTTTTTTCGCTCTATGTACCTGGCGATTCGCTGTTTCACCGCTGCCGGGTGGGGTGGAAGTACCTACTGATGATCGGGGCGACGTTCACCGGCGTACTGGCTCAAAACGTTTTCGTTTCGCTGGGGCTGCTGGTGGGGGTACTGGCGTGTCTGGGATTTTGCGGGCTGGGGTTAAGCTACACCTGGCGGCTGCCGGGGGGAATCTGGGCGACTGCTGGGTTGCTGATCTGCTACCAGTCAATCTTAGGCAAACCACTTACAGGGGTGATGATCGCCACGAACCTGGTGATGGCGCTGTACGCGGCGCGTATCCTAACCATGACCACACCCGCGCCGATCTTGATAGATTCGCTGGTTTCCGCCTTTGGCTGGACGCGGATTATTGGTTTGAAACCGGCACGGATAGGTTTGGCGATCACATTGATGTTTCGATCGCTTCCTGCTCTGCTGGATTCATTTCGCCAGGTGCGGGAAGCTGCCAAAGCCAGAGGTAGGCAGCGTAATCTGGTTGCGTTAGTCACTCCCTTTGTAGTGAGAACTGTGGGGTACGCGCAGCAGACTGGAGAAGCCCTAGCGGCACGCGGGCTTGGCGATGAATGAGAGGATTGACACATGAACGATGCTGAACACTCGCTTTCTGGCGGCAATGACGGCGAAGAACTCGATGGCGACGCTGCCGAGTTGATGCCTGCTCCAATCACAGGTGATGAGGCCATTGATAAAGTGCTGGCAGATTTGGATTTGAGTCAGAGCGTGGAAACTCATCTGGAACAGTACGCAAAGGTGCTGGATGTATTGCAGCAGTCCTTGAAGCGTGACGATTTTGAGTGAAACCGACAAGTCGCAAGCTAACCGGCTCGATGTGGCGCTGGTTCAGCGCGGACTGTTCAGCTCAAGAGCAAAAGCCGCCGCCGCTGTCGCTGCCGGTAAGGTTCAAGTAGCCGGTGCGGTTACTACGAAAGTAGCAACCCTAGTAACAGCAAATTCGCAAATCACGGTATCGGCTCCCGATCACTATGTGTCACGGGCTGCCCATAAGCTGCTAGCCGCGCTAGACGAGTCTGGCATCGAAGTGCCGACGCGGGTGCTGGATGCGGGAGCTTCAACGGGCGGTTTTACCCAGGTGTTGTTGGAACGCGGTGCCGAGCGGGTCTACGCGGTCGATGTGGGGCATGGGCAACTCGCGGAAATGCTGCGAAATGACCCGAAGGTTACCGAGCACGAAGGTTTTAACCTACGCGATCTGAGTCTTGATCAGCTCGAATCCCAGCCGGTGGAGTTGATAGTCGCCGACGTGTCGTTCATATCTTTGAAGCTATTACTCAAACCACTGTTGGCAGTGCTGGCACCTGACGGGATTGCGCTGCTGCTCGTGAAACCTCAATTTGAGGTAGGACGCGGCGGGCTGAATTCGCAAGGAGTAGTAACTGATGAAGGCACGCGGTGCCGCGTGGTCAATGAAGTCATTGAACATGCGGTCAGCCTGGGAGCCGAATGCATATGGCGCGGACGCAGTGCCTTGGTTGGGGCGAGCGGGAACGTAGAGTATTTCATTGCGCTGACTGTCGGCACACCTGCTGCTGATTGCCCCAGCGTCTAAGAGGTTCGATAGGGTTGGTGTTGAAGAAACGATGGAGAACTCGATGGAACCTAGCAGGCGTATCGCAGTTATGATGCATCGCGGCCGTGAAGCTGCGACGCGGGCTGCTGCGGAATTCGTGACCGAGATCAGCATAAAAGGTTTCCGCTGTGCGCTAGATGCCGCCGATTCCCAATCGCTTACAGCCGAAGTTCCCGATGCCAAGATAGAACCGCTGGAAAACGACGTTCACGCCGAGCTAGCCGTCGTATTTGGAGGAGATGGCAATATCCTTCGGGCTGCCGAGTGGGCGTTGCCCAGGCAGGTGCCGGTGTTGGGTGTAAATCTGGGACACGTCGGGTTTTTGGCCGAGTTGGAATCTGCGCAGCTTGGGACTCTGATCGAGCGGGTAGTTGAGCGAGATTATCAGGTTGAGGAACGCCAGACGATTACCTGCGAGCTACGTGATGCTCCTGGTGGTGAGAAGGTGTGGGAATCGTTCGCTGTAAATGAGTGTGCTGTTGAGAAGCTGACCAGGGAGCGAATGCTTGAAGTGCTGGTACGCATTGATGATCGTCCACTTTCGCGTTGGGCAACAGACGGGGTGTTGGTGGCAACTCCCACTGGTTCTACGGCGTATGCTTTCTCGGCGCATGGGCCGGTGATATGGCCGGAAGTTGAGGCGTTGCTGCTGGTTCCGCTCAGCGCACACGCACTCTTTAATCGCTCAGTTGTGGTAGGTACCAAATCTGTTATCAAGGTGGAAGTTCTGCCCTCTACTCCCGATGGTTTGATTTGGTGCGACGGGCGACGTTCAAGTGAAATCCATGCTGGTATGGAATTGGTAGTGGCCGCCAGTAAAGAAAAGCTGCTGCTGGCGCGCACTAGCGAGCAGCCGTTCATCACCAGACTAGTCCGCAAATTCCATCTGCCAATAGATGGTTGGCGCGGGGCGGCGGAACGGGAACAAGTTCATGCTGAATGAACTTAGGATCAAAAACCTGGGCGTGATCGAAGAAGCCGTGATCGCACCGCATGCTGGCTTCACCGTGGTCACTGGCGAGACGGGCGCAGGAAAGACCATGATCGTCAACGGACTTTCACTGCTCACCGGCGAAAAGGCAGACCCGAAACTCATCCGTTCTGGAACGTCGCGGGCGTTGGTGGAAGCCGAATGGATACAACCGGGTACTGCGCTGGAACCCTTGGAGGAATTTGGGGCTGAAGTTGAGCCGTTAAGCGAAGGAACGGCTGCGGTGCTCATTACTCGGCAACTTGAGGCTTCGCGTTCAAAACTGTTGATCGGTGGAGCCACGATTCCGCTAAATCAAGGCGTGGGCTTGATTGGAGATTGGGTCACGATTCACGGGCAGTCCGAGCAGGTTCGTCTGGCCAGACCACAGCGGCAACGTCAAATGTTGGATGCCTGGGCAGGGGCTGATTTGGATGATTTGTTAGCTCGGTACCAACAGGCGTATTTTGAAAAACGAGACCTTGACGCGGAATTGCTGGAGTTGACCAAGCAGTCAGCTACCAGATTGCACGAGCTAGATATGCTGCGCTACGGCCTAGCTGACATTGCCAAAGTCGATCCCCAGCCTGGAGAAGATCAGCAGTTGGCGTTGGAGGCGAAACGGTTACAGAGTGTCGATGAGTTGCAGGTCGCTGCACGGGCGGCAGCGGTGGCGCTTTCTGGTGATGTGGATTCATTTGCCGACGCTGGTAATGCATTGAATCTGATCGAAGGCGCTCGCAAGGCGCTGGGCAAGGTTGACGATCCGGTTTTGCTGGAACTGTCTGCACGTCTGGGTGAGGCATCCGTAGGGCTTACAGATATTTCGATGGCGCTGGCCAGCTATTTAGATTCACTGGAAGCTGACCCGATACGTTTGGAGTGGATAGCATCCCGGCGTTCCGAATTGCAGCAACTCACCCGTAAGTATGGGGACAATATAGATGCGGTGCTGGCGTGGGCAGACTCGGCGATGCAGCGGGTGTTTGAACTAGATAGCAGCGATGATCGCGCCGCTCAAATCAAAGAACGCATTGCAGCGCTGGATGCCACAGCTAATGAACTGGCAGCTCAGATTAGCAAAGTACGCCAGACGTGCGGTGCCCAGTTAGCCGAACTTGTTGGCACCGAGTTGGCAGTGTTAGCGATGCCTGCTGCCAGGTTGGAGTTCGAGTTGACGCAGTTGCCACAGTTGAATCCTTGGGGGCGGGATCAAGTACAGATCATGTTTGCGGCAAATTCCGGCTCGGAGTTGGGGGCGCTAGCCAAATTTGCTTCAGGTGGAGAACTGTCTCGGGTGCGTTTGGCGCTGGAAGTGGTGTTGGCAAGCCGAAATGATCATGAATCAAGTTATGAACAAGTCTTCGTTTTTGACGAAATCGACGCCGGTGTCGGTGGGGCGGTGGCGTTAGAGATAGGACGGCGGCTCAAACGTTTGGCGCAAAGCGCTCAGGTGATCGTAGTAACTCATCTTGCCCAGGTCGCCGCTTTCGCTGACCGGCATTTCTTCGTTTCCAAAGCTGACGACCAGCAGGTCACCAAGAGCCAAGTGAACGAAGTAACCGGTGCGGATCGTTTGGATGTCCTCGCACAGATGATGGGCGGACTAGACTCCGCTTCGGCCATTGCACACGCCCAAGATTTACTCCAGACCGCGCTGTCTGGATAGCTGCACATAATCCGCTACTTCCGAAAAAGTCATCCTTAATTTCATTACAGACTGCGATAGTTTCCTGTCATTCTAAGTGACACGCCGAGTGCGGGTTTTGCGCTTTTCTTGCTGGTTGTCGCTACCGCTGTCTTGCCTGGTTTCCTGTCATTCTGCGCACCCAGTCGCAGAATCCAGAACACTCAGTAGTTGAACATGAACGGACTACGTGCTGCGTATGGTCGCAGTATTCGGGTTATTGATCCTGCGATTCACCACGCAGGATGACAAATTGGTGGTAGGCTGGAGACCCGTGGAAAGTCGTTCAGTAAAACACATTTTTGTAACTGGTGGAGTTGTTTCCTCGCTCGGGAAAGGGCTTACAGCCTCAAGCCTCGGTAGTCTTTTAGTTGCACGCCGTCTCAAAGTGACGATGCAGAAATTTGATCCCTATCTAAATGTCGATCCGGGCACAATGGATCCCTTTCAACACGGTGAGGTGTTCGTAACTGCCGATGGTGCTGAGACAGATTTAGACATCGGACACTATGAGCGTTTCCTCAACGTCAACCTGAGCGCTGAGGCGAGCATCACCACTGGAAAAATCTACTCCCATGTGATCGCCAAAGAACGTCAAGGTGCCTACCACGGCGACACGGTACAGGTCATACCGCATATCACAAACGAGATAAAACAAGAGATGTACTCGGTGGTCGGCAAAGGCGTTGACGTAGTTATTCACGAGATCGGCGGAACCGTCGGCGACATCGAATCACTCCCATATTTGGAAGCAGCCCGACAAGTACGCCGCGAAGTGGGCAGAGACAACGCCATATTCATTCACGTCTCGCTGATTCCCTATATTGGCCCCAGTTCTGAACTTAAAACCAAGCCAACCCAGCATTCGGTGGCCGCGCTACGGCAACTTGGTATCACCCCAGATTCAATAGTGTGCCGCTGTTCGATGCCAGTACCTGAAAGTGTGAAACATAAGATCGCCCTGATGTGTGATGTCGACGAGGAAGCCGTGGTTTCCTGTCCCGATGCGCCCAGCATCTATGACATTCCCAAGGTGTTGCACGCCGAAGGTTTCGATGCCTATGTGGTACGGCGTTTGGGACTTTCCTTCCGTGATGTTAACTGGACGAAGTGGAACGATCTGCTGGATCGCGTACACCATCCCAAACAAGAAGTGACGATCGGACTGGTCGGAAAATATGTCGATCTGCCCGATGCCTACCTTTCGGTGTGCGAAGCGCTACGCGCTGGTGGATTTGCGAACTGGGCAAAGGTGAATGTCCGCTGGATTGCCTCAGATTCTTGCGAGACGCTAGCTGGAGCTGAAAAAGAATTGTCCGATGTTGACGCGGTTGTGCTCCCGGGAGGTTTCGGTTATCGGGGAGCGGAAGGCAAGCAGGGGGCGCTGCAATACGCCCGCGAGAATCAGTTGCCCACACTCGGACTGTGCTTGGGAATGCAGTGCATGGTGATCGAGATAGCCCGCAATCTAGCTGGCCTTCCGTGCGCCGCCTCTACCGAATTTGAACCCAATAC
>WRJP01000003.1 GCA_009778535.1 Propionibacteriaceae bacterium
ACACCGAAACGCTATCCCGAGTTAGCCGCTTTGGTGGGGGAGACTTCAGACAATCTGCCCGGAGTGCCAGGTGTGGGGCCGAAAACCGCAGCGAAATGGTTGGATTCCTACGATGGTTTGGAGAATCTGCTCAACCATGCCGCTGAAGTGCCAGGGAAAGTAGGCGAATCGCTGCGCGCCCACATTTCGGATGTGATTCGGAATCGTGAATTGAACGCCCTAGTGCGTGACATGGAATTAGGCGTGACTTTTTCGCAGTTGGAACGCAAGCCAGTTGATGCCCAAGCGGTACATCAGATTTTCGACGCACTCGAATTTCGCACCTTACGCGAGCGACTCTTTGCCGCGCTTCCGGTAGACGAAACTGAACTCAGTTCTGGTTTTGAAATCGAGTTTGCCTGCATCAGTGCCGACGAGTTGGATGATTGGCTATCGCGGCATGCGAATGCCAGCGTTGGCATGGAGGTTATCGGTGGCTGGAAGTCTGGAGCCGGAGACGTCCAATCAATGGCATTGGCGAATCCAGACGGTGCGGCCTGCTGGTTTGATGTGAGTGAGTTGACTCCCGTCGCAGAACGCAGTCTGGGGAAGTGGCTGAGTGACCCTACCAAGACCAAGGCGCTGCATGACGCGAAACCTGCGATGTTGGCTGCTGCCGAGCGGGGCTGGGAGCTTGACGGCATCATTTCGGACACCAAGCTGGCTGCCTACTTGTTGCGTCCTGACCAACGTGGCTATGAGTTGAACGATTTAACCCAGACCTTCTTGAAACAGAAATTGTCGGTTGGTGAAAAGACGGATACCAGCCCAGAACAGGCGGCCTTTAGTTTCGACGACGATACGCTCAGCGCTGATGCGATGCTGCGCGCGCGAGCCGTAATCGAGCTAGTACCAGTCCTGGAAGCCGAGTTGGAGTCCCAAGGTGGTTCCAACCTGCTGCATGAAGTCGAATTGCCGCTGTCACGAGTGTTGGCGCAGATGGAACACACCGGAATCGCCGTTAAGTCGGAGGTGTTGGAAAGTCTGCACAGCGATTTTGACTCCGAAGTGAAACAGGCTCAGACGCAGGCATTTTCGACGCTGGGGCATACGGTAAATCTGAGTTCCCCAAAGCAGTTGCAGACGGTGTTGTTCGACGAACTTGGTATGCCAAAAACGCGGCGAACTCAGACTGGCTATACCACCGATGCCGAGGCGTTGGAGGGGCTGTTTGCACAGACGGAGCACCCATTTTTGGCTGCGCTGCTGCGTTACCGCGATTACATCAAATTGCGCCAGAATGTTGAAGGGCTGCTCAAATCGATAGCAGCAGATGGACGCATCCACACGACGTACCTGCAAACTATTGCCGCCACCGGACGGCTGTCCAGCGTCGAGCCGAATTTGCAGAACATTCCGATTCGCACCGAAGAAGGGCGTCGAATTCGCGAGGCATTTGTAGCCGGGGCAGGTTTCGAGACATTATTCACTGCCGATTATTCTCAAATCGAAATGCGGATAATGGCTCATGTTAGCAATGACGCTGGATTGATCGAAGCGTTCGGGTCGGGTGAGGATTTTCACACCATGATGGCTTCGCGCGTTTTCAATGTTGCGGCTGATGCAGTATCTGCGGCGCAGCGGGCAAAGATTAAGGCTATGAATTACGGGCTGGCATATGGGCTTTCCGCTTACGGCCTTTCGCAGCAGCTAAAAATTGAGCAATCCGAAGCTAAGGGGCTAATGGATGAATACTTCCAGCGTTTCGGGCATGTCCGTGATTATTTGCAGGAGATCGTGGCAAGAGCACGACGCAGCGGTTATACCGAAACTCTGCTCGGTAGAAGAAGATATTTACCTGATCTGAATTCTTCCAATAGGCAGCGTCGTGAAATGGCAGAACGAGCCGCGCTGAATGCCCCAATCCAGGGTTCTGCCGCAGACATCATCAAGGTTGCGATGCTGGATGTGGCAGACCAGCTAGCATCGGAGAATATGCACAGCAGGTTGTTGCTGCAAGTTCACGACGAATTGGTTTTCGAGGTTGCTCCTGGTGAAGCCGAACGTCTTGAGGTGCTGGTGCGTGACAAGATGGGGAACGCAGCGGACTTGGCTGTAGACCTGGAAGTGTCACTCGGATGGGGCAAAAGCTGGAACGAGGCTGGCCACTGATCTTGGAGACAGCAAGGCCGACGCGGTACCAGAAAGCGTTTTTTAGCTAACTAGAGATAACGATTCTGTATCAATTACTCAATAACGCCTTAACGCGGGGGTCAGCAGTTGGTGTTACTGAAGTTAGTTCATTAGGCTGATTCCGCATTATTTCTGGCCGAACCTCGGACGTAGTGGGTTTAGTCGGCTGCTTGCAGCAAGGAATTAACGCGATTACTACAACAATCGGAGTCTAAGACGAATATGACTTCCTCCCCTGAGGTGTCGAGCGTCGCAGTAGATGACATCGGATCCCCAGAAGCACTTCTGGAAGCGATCGATGCGACAATAAAATATTTCAATGACGGCGATATAGTTTCTGGCGTTGTTGTCAAAGTAGACCGAGACGAAGTTCTTCTCGATATCGGCTACAAGACTGAGGGTGTTATCCCATCCAAAGAGCTTTCCATACGACATGACATTGACCCATTTGATGTGGTCAACGTTGGCGATGTTGTTGAGGCTCTAGTCCAACAAAAAGAGGACAAAGAGGGTCGCCTGATTCTCTCCAAGAAACGCGCGCAATATGAGCGGGCTTGGGGAACAATCGAAAAGGTCAAAGAGGAAGACGGAGTGGTTCTCGGTAAAGTCATCGAGGTCGTTAAGGGCGGTTTGATCGTCGATATCGGTCTGCGCGGCTTCCTACCAGCATCACTTGTCGAAATGCGCAGAGTGCGAGACCTAGCGCCCTACATAGGTGCCGAGCTTGAATCAAAGATTATCGAGCTTGACAAGAACCGCAACAACGTCGTGCTGTCCAGGCGGGCGTGGCTGGAGCAAACTCAATCTGAAGTCCGCACCACATTCCTGAATCAACTGACGAAGGGGCAAATCCGCAAGGGTGTCATTTCTTCAATCGTCAATTTTGGCGCATTCGTCGATTTGGGTGGCGTGGACGGCCTGGTGCATGTTTCTGAGTTGAGTTGGAAGCACATAGACCATCCTTCCGAGGTTGTCGAAGTCGGCGACGAAGTTACGGTGGAAGTGCTCAGTGTCGAGATGGATCGGGAGCGGGTTTCGCTGTCTTTGAAGGCTACCCAAGAAGACCCATGGCAGACTTTCGCTCGTACCCATCAGATCGCCCAGATCGTTCCTGGCAAGGTTACGAAGCTGGTTCCGTTTGGTTCGTTTGTGCGTGTCGGTGATGGCATCGAAGGTTTGGTGCATGTTTCTGAACTTGCAGAACGTCACGTCGAGATTCCCGAACAGGTTGTTGCTGTAGGCGATGAGGTCATGGTCAAGATCATTGACATCGACCTTGAACGCCGCCGGATTTCGCTTTCCTTGAAGCAGGCGAACGAGGGTGTTGACTCAACTGCTGAGGACTTCAACCCGGGTGATTTCGGCATGTCAGAGTCGTATGACGCTGAAGGTAACTACGTCTATCCGGAAGGTTTCGATCCTGAAACTCAGGAATGGAAGCCAGGGTTCGAGGAGCAGAAAGAGGCTTACGAACGCGAATGGGCCGAGGCTTATACGCGTTGGATGGCGTTGAAGCAGCAGGCTGAAGATGCTAAGGCTGCTGAAACTCAAGCCATCATCGAAGAAGCGAATGAAGCTGCTTACTCTGCTGGTGCCGAAGTTGCTGACGAAGAAGGCTCACTGGCTTCTGATGAAGCCCTGCAAGCGCTTCGTGATCAACTGAGCGTTTCTGCCGAAGAGTAGTCCTGAGTTTAACCTTCCTTTCATCCCCAAGACGCGAGGATGTTTGCCTAACTGCGAGTGTTGGGTGCCTGGAGTCCAACCAGGAAGGACGATGCGTCATGAGAGTAGCTCTCACCGGCGGAATCGCCTGTGGAAAATCGATGGTTGCACAGTTCCTGCGTGAAGCAGGAGCTGTGATCATCGACGCTGACGAGTTGGCGCGCGAAGTCGTCGCTGTTGGTACAGAAGGTCTCGCTGCTGTAGTAGATCAATTTGGTGCTGACTATGTGCGATGTGACGGCAGTCTCGACCGAGCCAAGTTAGGCGAGGCAGTTTTCAATGATCCGCAGGCGCGCGAGCACCTGGAAGCTATCTTGCATCCTCGAATACGGGCACTCGCTGCCGAATACGAAGCACAGGCTCCTACTGAGGTCGTCGTAGTGCAAGTTATTCCGCTGTTAGTGGAAACCGGCCAAGCGGATACCTTTGATGTGGTGATCGTCGTTGACCTGGAACCAGAAGTACAACTTGAACGGTTGATGGCTCGAAATGGCCTTGATCTTGAACAGGCGCAGCAGCGGATTGCCGCCCAAGCCAGTCGTGCCGGACGTCTAGCCGTTGCCGATTTTGTGATCAGCAATGATTCGGATTTGAAGGCGCTGCGGCGAAAAACTCGCCAGGTGTATTACGCAATTCGTGCCAGCATGAGCTCCTAAGATACTGCGGCACCCTGTAAGTGGGTAGGCGTGGCTGCGTGCGCAGTGGCGGTTTGGTTCCCGCGTCTTGCGGTAGGGTAGTCAGGTCATGATTGAGTTCGAGACGGTCTCAAAGACTTACCCCGATAAAACGACCGCTGTGGCCAGTTTTTCCTTAGTCGTGCCATCACATCGAATAGTGGTACTGGTCGGTTCGTCAGGTTCAGGTAAAACTACGCTGTTGCGGATGGTCAATCGGATGGTTGAACCAACTGCGGGACGGGTACTCATCGACGGCGAGGATGTACGTGATCGAAATTCAGTGACGCTGCGGCGCTCTATTGGATATGTGATGCAGCAAGGCGGCCTGTTGCCGCATCGCAACATTGCTGAAAATGTCGCTACCGTGCCGATGCTGAATGGGGTATCACGTCGTCAAGCTCGTGCTCAGGCGTTGGATTTGCTGGAACGGGTTGGGCTGGACAAATCGCTGTGGCGCCGTTTCCCTAGCCAGCTTTCTGGAGGGCAACAGCAACGCGTAGGTGTCGCTCGGGCGTTGGCTGCCGATCCCAACATTTTGCTGATGGACGAGCCTTTTGGGGCTGTTGACCCCATTGTGCGCCGCGAACTGCAAGATGAGTTGCTGCGATTGCAAACCGAGCTTGGCAAGACCATCGTGTTCGTCACCCACGACATCAATGAGGCTTTCCGACTCGCAGACGAGGTCGTGGTGCTGCGCGAACAGGCGATAGTGGCGCAGCAAGGCACCGCAGCCGAAATAATGGCTGCTCCTGCGAATGATTTCGTGCGAAATTTCATCGGCACTGAAGCTGCTGACCGTGTGCTTTCGACCCAACAGGTCAATGGCAAGACTCTCGCTGTGGACTCCTACGGGCGTCCAGTTGGGTTGTTGCAGTGACTTGGTTGCGGCTCAACTGGCCGCAGGTGTTACAACTTGTCGGAGATCATCTGGCGCTGAGCTTGCCAGCAATCTTGCTGAGTATTCTCATTGCCGTACCTATCGGATACTTGGCGGTGCGGCTGCGTTGGCTTGGTAAGCCGTTGTTGCTGACTGCGACGTTGCTTTATGCCATTCCCGCCCTACCGCTACTCATCATAATCGCGGCAGTTTTCGGCTTCTCACTGCGATCGCCTGAAACCATGATCGCCGCTTTGACGATCTATGGTGTGGCGCTGTTGGTGCGCACCGCAGCGGATGGGTTCGATGCGGTGGATGGGTTCGTCCGTGATTCGGCAATCGCTTTGGGACACTCGCCACTGGTCATCTTCTTCAAAGTTGACCTTCCGCTGGCAGTTCCGGTGCTGATCTCTGGGATACGAGTGGTGGCTGTCAGCACAGTCAGTTTGGTGACGATTGGCGCGTTGATCGGGGTCTCCGGACTCGGTTTTTTCCTAACAGACGGATTCCAACGCGGCATCCTCGGTGAGGTGGTGACTGGACTGCTAGCGAGCGTGGCATTGGCTGGACTACTTGACGCTCTCGTGTTTGCGGGCGGGCGAGCTATGACACCTTGGGTGCGTGTTGTGGATTCACAACCAAAGCTCGGAGTCGCAAAGTGAGTAGCTTTTCGCAGGTGCTGGCCTGGCTCACTGATTTGTCCAATTGGAGCGGGACGACTGGCATTCCCATACGCATTGGGCAACATCTTGCGATTTCTGCTTTGGCAATTCTGCTTGCCAGTCTTATTGCGCTGCCGGTCGGAATCGCCATTGGGCACACCCGTCGCGGTGCGGGGTTGATTGCTGGAGCCGCTGGTGCTGCTCGCGCGATTCCAACGTTGGGACTGCTCACCTTGTTTGGCCTTGGCATCGGAATCGGGATGACGGCTCCGCTGCTGGCTCTGGTTGTCCTCGCCATACCTTCATTGCTGGCTGGGACATACGCTGGTATCGGTTCTGTAACACCTGCTGTAGTTGATGCGGCGCGCGGGGTTGGGATGCGAGAGCGTCAGGTGATTTGGCGCGTCGAGATTCCGTTGGCTGCTCCGGTAATCATTGGCGGCATTCGTGCGGCCACCCTTCAGGTCATTGCTACCGCCACGCTGGCGGCTTATATCAGCGATCAAGGTTTGGGACGTTTCCTCTTTGCTGGCCTGAAGACCCGCGATTATTCGCAAATGATCGGTGGGGCGATTCTAGTCATCGCATTGGCACTGCTCGCCGAGGCCGTGTTGGCGCTCATCCAAAGCCTTACCAAAACCTATGTAGCGCACACCCGCGCCTGAACCCACCCGTTGACCCACTGGTCGGGTTGTGTCTGATTGTCCTCTTTTCCTGGCGAACGCCTGCTATGCCTGGTTCGCCTGGCACCGATCAATGAATTCACGTAATGACGTACGACAAAGCGGATTAGTCGCTGAAGGGGTCTGAATGTTGAACGTCATTGTGCTCATGACTGCGCTGTTACCGACCACCGGACATGCCGATCTGATCAAATTCGCGGCCAATCTGCCAGGCACCGAGGTTTGGGTGCTGATAAACACTCGAAGTTTTGAACCCATCGGGCACGATGAACGTCTAAATGCGTTTCGGGAGCATTTCGCACCGGTGGCAAATGCTCCTCCTTAATCGAAAACGTGAATAATTCTTGCATCGTACGGCAATTAGCCGTACTATTAACCGAGGAGGATGACTATGGCAGTGACTACATCGACGGCACGGCTAGAGGCTCGGATCAGCACAGAATTGCATTCGATGCTCAAGCATGCTTCTGCGCTTCAGGGGCGCAGCATGACCGATTTCGTAGTGACTGCTGTGCAAGATGCTGCTCAGCGTGCCATTGAGCAAGCTGAGGTTATGAAAATGTCTTTAGCCGATCAAGAGTGCTTTGCCAATGCGCTGTTGTCCCCGCCGGAAGCAGAGCCGACATTGGAGCACGCTTTCGCTAGGCGCAGCCAACTCTTACATGTCGAATGAGTAAATCGCCGTTCCGGGTCAGACTCCTTGACAAAGATCTTGATCGAAGCGACTTCGCCTCCAATTCCGAGGTGTTGAATCGATATCTGACACAGCAGGTAAGCCAAGACGTTCGCCGCCGCATAACAGCCTGCTTTGTGGCTCTGACACCAAACAACCGCATTGCAGGCTATTACACTCTCGCATCGACGAGTTTGCTGCTGGGTGATCTTCCGGTCAGCATCAGCAAAAAGTTGCCGCGATATCCAAGTGTTCCAGCTGTCCGCATGGGACGTTTAGCAGTTGATAAGGACTTCGAAGGGCAGGGACTTGGTTCCGCATTATTGGCTGATGCTCTTTACCGAGCCAGCAACTCTGAGATAGCTGCCTACGCCTTAGTGGTGGATGCGAAGGACATCGCCGCGGTCGGGTTCTATAGGCACCACGGTTTTATCGCTTTACCTGATTCTGCTCGCACCCTATTCCTACCACTGCAAACTGTGGCAAAACTAGTGACTCAAGCAGACTTTTTGCGCGCAGTTGCGGCGACGAACTGGGAGGAGGAAGCCAGCGCCGAAGCGCGAGTATGGGACGAAGCTGATCTCAGCAGTAGCCTTGACCCTTGGGCGTTAAAGCCATGAGTCTGGTAGCTGGTGATGTCTATTACGCCAACCACCTGTCTTGCAACAACTGGAATCGGGGCTAAGCTGGAACAACCTCCCGATGGAAAGGAACCCCAATGCATCCTCGCTTCCATGGCTTTATTGCCGCACTACTAGTTCTGGGTCTTGGCGCGTTTTCTGCATGTGCGCCTGACGGGTCGGGCACGTCGTCAGGTCAAACCATCGTGATTGGTTCTCAGGATTACTACTCGAATGAAATCATCGCTGAAATCTATGCCCAAGTGCTCGAATCCGCTGGGTACAAAGTTGATCGGCAGTTCCGAATCGGCCAACGAGAGGTGTACCTCCCCGAAATTGAACAGGGCAAGATTGACCTTTTCCCCGAGTACAGCGGGCCGTTGCTGCAATACTTCCAATCGAGCACAAATGCCAAGAAACCTGACGAGGTATACGCCGAACTCAAAGCCGCAATGCCAGGGGGCTTGCGGGTGCTGGAACAATCTCCAGCGACAGATCAAGATTCATACGTTGTGACGGCGGAATTCGCCAGCAAATGGGGGTTGGTCACTATCGCCGATTTAGCGAAAGTTACTTCTGGGCTCACATTGGGTGCGAACTCTGAAGCACAGACCCGACCCAATGGCCCAACTGGTCTGAAAAAGGCATACGGAATCGAAGCTGCTTTCACTCCGATTGAGGACGGTGGTGGCCCCCTCACTGTGAAAGCACTCAAAGACGACGAAATCCAACTAGCTATCATCTACACCGCCGACCCATCGATAGCTACCAACAATTTGGTTTCGCTTGTCGACACGAATGGGCTATTTTTGGCATCGCATGTGGTGCCAGTCGCAAGCGGTAACATAGATTCGAGAGCAGCCGCTATCATCGATCGAGTCAGTGCCGCAATGACTGGCGCCGTACTCATCGAGCTAAATGCACGTAGCGTTTCCGAACAACTACCGGCAAAGACCATCGCTAGCGATTGGATTGCATTAAGGGGATTGAAATAATGCAAGTTGCAGAGGTTTTGACCGATGCTTACACCCGAATCTACAAACGGATTGGGCGCATCCTGAAAGGACTAGACGAGCAGGCGCTAGGAACTCGTATTTTCCCGGGAGCTAACTCAATATCTTGGCTGATCTGGCATTTGACTAGAGTGCAAGATAACCACTTTGCTAACGCCTTCGACCAAGAACAAATCTGGACTTCGCAAGGGTGGGCGGAACGCTTCGGGTTGCCATTCTCAACCGACGATTTCGGGTATGGACACACGTCGGAGCAGGTCGACGAGTTGTCTGGACTCAGTGCTGAACTGTTGCAGGGCTACAACGAGGCAGTATGGCAGCAGACCGTCAAGCTACTGGAACCAGTCACGGCCGATGAACTAGACCGCATAGTTGACACCAGTTACACTCCGCCGGTAACGCTGGAGGTGCGTCTAGTCAGCGTTCTTGACGATAACCTGCAACACGTAGGCCAGGCAGCCTTCATTCGCGGCATCCTCGAACGCGGCGCTCCCCGTATGGACTGAGGAGTCCTATTAGCATTCGGACATGTCGGTGCTGACATCTAAGCTGGTCTACATGCGTCCGGTAACTGATCTGCAAAGGCGAGTGGCTCCATTCAAAGTGGTGTCGGATTTTGAACCAGCGGGAGATCAACCTGCTGCAATCGTGGAGTTGGAACGCCGACTCGCCGCTGGTGAGCAAGACATCGTGCTGCTGGGTGCGACTGGCACCGGCAAGACTGCCACGGTGGCTTGGCTTGCCGAACGGGTGCAGCGACCCGTCTTGGTGATGCAGCCAAATAAGACCTTAGCTGCCCAGTTCGCCAATGAGTTGCGTGAGTTGTTTCCAGACAACGCCGTGGAGTATTTCGTCTCCTATTACGACTATTACCAGCCCGAGGCGTACATTCCGCAAACGGACACCTACATTGAGAAAGACTCCTCGCTGAATCAGGAAGTTGAACGATTGCGCCATGCCGCTACCAACTCTTTGTTGACTAGACGTGATGTGATCGTGGTGGCCACCGTCTCAGCCATCTACGGGTTGGGGACTCCCCAGGAGTATGTAGATCGGATGATTCGGCTGCGGTTGGCCGAGGAGATCGAACGCGACGTGCTGCTACGGCGGCTGGTTGATATTCAGTACAGCCGAAATGACCTTGCGGGTACGCGCGGAACGTTTCGGGTCAGGGGAGACACGGTTGAGGTGTTCCCGATGTATGAGTTGAACGCGGTCAGAATCGAATTTTTCGGCGATGTGGTGGAGCAGCTTTCTACGTTGCATCCGCTAACTGGCGAGTTGATCACCGAAGATCAGGAACTATATATCTTCCCGGCATCACACTATGTCGCAGGCCCGGAACGCATGGAACGGGCAATTTCCGGTATTGAAGTGGAGTTAGCTCAGCGCTTGAATGACTTGGAAGCTGAATCCAAACTGTTGGAGACACAGCGGCTGCGGATGCGCACTTCGTACGACATCGAGATGATGCGGCAGATAGGTACCTGCGCTGGCATCGAGAACTATTCGCGGCACATTGATGGGCGAGAAGCTGGTTCTCCTCCTAACTGTCTGCTTGATTACTTCCCAGAGGATTTTCTGCTGGTCGTCGATGAATCCCATGTGAGCATCCCGCAAATTGGTGCGATGTATGAGGGCGACATGTCACGTAAACGTACCCTGGTTGAGCATGGTTTCAGGTTGCCTTCAGCGTTAGACAACCGACCACTGCGATTTGAAGAATTCGCCGAACGAATCGGGCAAACGATCTATCTGTCAGCAACACCTGGACCATATGAACTGGCGCGATCTGGTGCTCCCATCGAGTTGCTGATACGTCCAACAGGTCTGGTAGACCCCGAGATAATCGTCAAACCGACCAAAGGCCAGATAGACGATCTGCTTTCCGAAATCGACCTGCGCGCTAGGGCGGGGCAACGGGTTCTGGTCACGACCTTGACAAAGAAAATGGCTGAAGACCTCACCGACTATCTGATTGAGAATCAGGTGAGAGCCCGCTATCTGCATTCGGAGATTGACACCTTGAAGCGAATTGAGTTGTTGAGCGAACTTCGGATGGGAACCTTCGACGTGCTGGTCGGCATCAATCTGCTGCGGGAGGGACTCGATCTTCCCGAGGTTTCGCTGGTTGCGATTCTGGATGCTGACAAAGAGGGCTTCCTACGTTCAGAGCGTTCTTTGATTCAAACCATCGGACGTGCTGCCCGAAATGTTGCCGGACAAGTTCACATGTATGCCGACAAGATCACAGCTTCGATGGCGGCAGCTATCGATGAGACCAACCGCCGGCGCGCTAAGCAGGTTGCCTACAACACCGAACATGGAATTGATCCGCAGCCGCTGCGGAAAAAGATTTCTGACATCACGGAAATCTTGGCACGCGAAGATGTCGATACGGCTGCGTTGATGGAGAAAACCAAGCAGGGTTTGAAATCTGAAGTCGCCTCGGCAAAAGGCTGGGCGGCCGTCCCTGCCGCAGACCTTTCAGCCCTGATCGAAGAATTGACTGGGGAAATGCACGCTGCTGCCAAAGAGTTGCGTTTTGAGGTCGCCGCGAAACTGCGCGACGAGATTGCCGACGTAAAACGAAGTTTGCGAGAGATCGTTGAAGGCAGCAAGTAAGAAAGGAAATGGCCACTACTTGCAGGATATTTCATCCTTGTAGACGCTTAGCAAAGTACTTCTACTTGCACGCCGCATGCTTCATAGGTTGATCTAGCTCTGGCATCTCGCGTCACCAAAATAACTCGATGTTCACTAGCTGCCAGTGCAACAAGCCCGTCGTAGGCGGCTCCGCCAGATACCCCAAGTTCACTAAGCTTTTGGTGGGTGCGGCTTGCTAGATCCGGTGATAGCATCAGGCAGTTTGAGAAGTTGTCATTTATGAGTGCGACCGCGTCCCTAGGATTTACACGTGCATCTCCAGGCAAACGAGTGAGTACTGAGTAGGTTTCGATGAGGGCATGACCACACAAGCCAAGTGTGCGTCCATTTGCCCAGGTTGCCGCTTGCGTATGAGCCTCGTGTGAAGCTACCAACAGCGGAATAGCGGCGCTGGTGTCCAGCCCGTACTCCAGCGTCTGACTCACCGCCGACTCGAATCAACCAATGAGAAAACTATGTCATCAGTGATAGGGGTTTCGCAGTGAGCAACCAAACGGCCATTCGAACCTCTGGCAATACGAGCAGCCCTTCCGCCTGGCGTGATTTGGAGACCACTGCCATATGCCGAAATGTCTACCGTCGTCCCCGAAAGCAGCCCCAGTGACTCTCGGTAGAGCTTTGGCACGAGGATGCGTCCTCCTGAGTCAATCTTTGCTTCCATGGGATTATCTTACCACTTGATTCCCACCGAGGATCGTGGCATTAGCCGTAGTGTGCTCCATATGATCGCATGTTTCATCGATCTTTCGGTTGGCTAACAGCGTGGATGGTAGTAGATAGTGTGCCTTTTGGCTGGAATGCTATTCGGCAGGTTCGTAGAAGCAGCGTTTGGGGGATACGAGCTTTCCTTCAGCTTTTAGCGCCTTGATCGCGGTGTCGACTTCTTTCTTGTCGGCACCGAGAATTTCGGCGACCTGTCCGGATTTCAACGGCTCTTCTGCGGCGGCAAAAGCTGCGAAGACTTCTTCTGTGGTTTCCATGACGGTGTCCTTTCACGGATGAAATGTAGCCACAGTATCTCACATCAATATCCGAGGCTGAAGGTAAAATAGTATGCAGCCAAAGCGCAGGGACAATAGGAGTTGATTCCACCCAAAATCAGTTGCCTGTAAGTTTTGTGGTGTAGGCAAGAGGGGGCAGTGGTGAATAGAAAAGTTGTGCAGCTGATCGGCATCCTAGCGGGGCTACTGATACTTAGTTCATGCAACATGGTCGGAGCAGTGCTGGGAAGCCTAGTTAAGAGCGATGATCAAATAGCTGAGGATCGAATGGAACAGATAGTAACGATCCTAAAAGATCATGACCGGGAAGCCTTGAAGTCGTTATTCTCAGTCAAAGCTTTGAACGAAGCCGTTGATATTGACAGTGGAATAGATTACTTATTTGATCTGATTTCCGGCGATATCCAAACTTGGAAGCGGGGGCAGCTAACATCCAACAAAAACACTGGGCGCGAAGGAGAGATGCGCCGGGTTGTCTCTTGGCATGTGGTTAACACAACGCTGGAACAATACAAGTTCATTCTAATTGACTACTACACCGACACCATCGATCCTGAAAATGTTGGGCTGTTCACCATATTTGCTTGCATTGAAAGCGAGGAAGACGAGCATTACAGGTACTGGCAGGACATTATGATTGCCGGCGTCTATGCTGGAAAAGAATAGCTAAGAAAATACCAAAGGCGAGACAGATCGCTGCGATTACTCTTGGGTTTCGATACACCGACCCTGGTTTCGATACGCTAGCTTGACAGCTAGCACTCAACCACCGAGTCGGCGGCAACCCCAAGCTCGTCGGTTGAGTGGAGCCATTGGCTCCGTATCGAAACCACGAGTAGATGCAGAGGTTCTAGCTCTTGGTTTCAATTAGCACTCAATCACCGGGGTCGGCACTCAACCCGCGTGCGCGATTTTTGTATGCGCTCAACCAACACCTTTTGAGATAGGAATCCCGCTGCTGAGACTGCAAAACATGTAGTCAGTGCTACAATTTGTGAAATTTTTCTTATGCAGGCTCCGGCAGCTACGAAAGGACGCGGACATGAAAAAACCGCAGCACCTCCTTACCGCCACCCCGATATCTATCATGATGGTTTTGGCGCTCGCCTTTGCGGGCGTTGCCTGTACCAGCGAGCCAGCGGCACCTCCACTCAGCCCTAGCGCGCAGCCGATTGAAACCAAGACGTCAACTCCTGACCCAACGCCTGAATTTGTTGAGACCCTCGACACCGAACAGGATGCTGCGCTATTGGGAAACACCTACGGGGTTATCGCGCATAGGGGCTACCTGGTCAAGATTGGCGACGATTACATGCGTCGCTGGGACCACCTTAACCAAAAAGGTGTATTGAAGCGAACTGTAAATGATTTCCACAGTCACTACAACGTTTCGGGAAGTACACTCTATTACCTTGCCGAGTCAGAAGATGACAATAGAAGAGCCGATAAAATCCGCAGTATAAAAGCTGATGGCAAGAATAATAAAACAATTTTTACTGTTCCCGAAGGTGACGAGATTATCTCCCTGATATTGTCCGACGGTTGGTTTTACTATGTGCACAGCAGCGATCGGGGTTGGAACGTCTCGGTCTCCCGGGTCAAGCAAGATGGCACCGGCAACGAGTTAATCATCGATACCGCTTTGAAAGAAAACGGAGCTCTTCTCGATCAGAGAAGCCTGTGTGTCGGCAAAAATTCGCTCTATTACCTGGGCTGGATGGGACAACTCTTCAAAGCTGAATTGGACGGAAGTAACCCAAGGCCACTAGGAAAAGCGCAAGTGGCACCCCAGACCGGCATTGTGTTGCACGGTGAATGGGTTTACTACATCGGCCTTGAAAAGCGCAATTTGATGCGGGTAAAAACAGACGGCACCGACGAAATGGATGTGGTCAATGCCGAAGTTTTATCATTTGACTTTTATGGCGACAAGCTCTTCTACGTTGACCAAGACATCAATAGAAAAAATGCAGTCACGCTCTGCATGACAACCAAAGATGACGGCAGTGGTAAGGCCGAAGTGTTCTACACCAACAAGAAATACAATCCAAGTAAGGTTCATGTACTAGGTGATGCAATCTACATTGACGCAAGTGCAGAATATTTCTACACTCCAAAAGGCAAGTTAATCATGAAAAAAGAGGATTTCTTCGGCAACTTTTCCTTAAAGTAAGGGAGCTGTTCTGGTTCTACGGCTAGTTGCAGTTGCATCAGTTCTCTATGCGGCTAGCGCACGCTAGCCGGTGGTTTCTTCAAAGGCTAGCCGCGATAGAGACCCGTAACATACATCAGTATTAGCACGAGAACAGCCATGACGTAATGGAGACCCGCACTCACAATCACAAGGACTACGAAAGCAAGTATTTTCTTCATCCGCGAAAGCGGTGCAGACGCATTGCGAGAGATAATGCGCACACCCACCAGGCCAGAGAGCACGGCACCTATTAGTGGGATGACAAAGGATGCCATTTGTGCTGTTTCCACAGTTGCGGTACGTAGAAATGAGTAGCAGAGCCCTTGGACAACCAACACGAGAATAAAGGAAACAAAACTCACCCCGACAAGCAATCCGATGAGCTTTCCGATGGTCTTTCCGGAGTTCATGAGGCCAACCTTCTAGTTTGTTTTCTCCCTATGTTATGACCCCAGGCAAGCCAACTGATGACATAGGTTCCGCTTCTGTCTCATAATTCACGAACGTAGATACCCGCATCACTCGGCCAACAGGCAAGTGACGCGATTTGCCCCAGACAGCACTTAGTCTTCTCGAAAGGTGATTAACTGAACCCGGCAGCGAGCTTTTCCTTCACAGCCGCGAGCGAGGCGTTCATCAAATGTAACAAAAACTGATCCTAATGCCTCTGCTAGCGCAATAAAGGTTGCATCATATGCCGTCAAGGTATCCCGTAAAGTCCAGACCCGTTCCATCAACTGATCCATCGGCCAGCGTTTCGCTGGAAATCTGAGAAAGTCATCCAGCGCTAATTTGGCGCGGCCTTTGGTCACGACCTCGCCTTGAACCAGTCCTCGAAGCGCTGACGTGACTTCTACAACGGCTAATTCAGGAATGTGTAGCTGTCCTGAGTGCGACAAAAGTAGTGGGCGAGCCCTGCCTCCTTTGGATGTTCCTAAAACGACTTCAACCAAGACAGATGAATCAAGAACAAGACTCATGAATGAGAATCTCTTTCACCACGAATAAGTGCGGTCGATTCTGCATCGAATAGCGGTGACCCTAGTCGATCGATGTGGGTAAAGAGTTCGTCTAGGGTAGGTGTTGCCACGATGTCATCAAGACGTGCAGCTACATACTCAGATAGGCTCTGACCGGCCTGCATTGCACGTACTCGCAGAATTTGATGAGTATGCTCTTTCAAGCTTCTTACTTGGAGAGTTGTCATGCGTTAATCATGCTAAACATGCGTACTGCATGTCAAGGAAAAGGTTCCAGTCAGCTCAGTGCAAAAGGTCAAACCCAAGTCCTTCAGCTCCGCTGAGTCCTTCAGAGCCAGTACGTCCTGAAAGCCATGCCCACAGTTGTGCGTCAGTTCCAGATACGACTCGGCGTGGGTTCCTGTTACCGAGACTAGCTCGCAGCCCAGATTCACTGACTATTGTGAGCTCGTTGCTGTGTGTGTCCTCCAACCGGTGCAGTACCCAGCGTAAGAGCCAGGTTGCGGCCTCGGAGTCTATCTGGTCGAGCGTCGGGTTTAGTTTGAGATCAAGGCGGTGGATGCAAATCTCGTGCAAACGGATCAACGGCAGCACAGCTAGTGGATAGCTCGCGTTCAGCAGCCTAATCTGACGATTCCAATCATTTACCGCATCCCAGGTGCGAACCAGGGCTTCCGCAGAGGTATCAAGGTCGATTTGCAGGTTGAGTCCTGGGCGATCAGCGTTCCGCTCCAGCATCGCACGGTTTGTGGCACACAATTTATCGAAACTTGCGCGGGTATTAAGCGCAATCCAACCCAGCGAATCCGCACTCATAGACAGATGCGCGGCAATGTGCGCCCGCGACCATCCTGGAAGCAAACTCGGTTCACGCCACTGCTCCTCACTGAGCGAGATGGTGTCTCCCAGAAACATACTGGTCTGATCTGCTTCCCAGCGTCTGATGCTGAGAACTGGAATCTGACTAGGCAAGCTCACATAGGAAGAATATCCATAACTGGACGTATCGGTGAAGTCTGAAAAAATGTCGGTGCGAGGCCGTACTATGGCATTCGTGGATGGTCATTTGGTGATTCGCGGGGCAAGAGAGCACAACCTGCGCAATGTGAGCTTGGATTTGCCCAGAAATTCACTGATCGTTTTTACCGGGCTATCGGGTTCAGGTAAGTCGTCATTGGCTTTCGACACGATTTTTGCCGAAGGGCAGCGCCGCTACGTTGAAAGTCTTTCGGCCTATGCCCGCCAGTTTTTGGGTCAGATGGACAAACCCAACGTTGACTTCATCGAGGGCTTGTCTCCGGCAGTCTCGATAGATCAGAAGGCGACGAATCGAAACCCGCGCTCGACAGTGGGAACCATCACCGAAGTTTACGACTATCTACGGCTGCTGTTCGCACGCGCTGGCCGTCCGCATTGTCCAGTATGCGGTGCCCCAATCAGTAAGCAAAGCACGCAGCAGATCGTTGACCGATTGTTGCAGATGCCCGAAGGCACCCGCTTTCAAGTCCTTGCACCGGTGGTGCGAGCTCGAAAGGGCGAATACGTCGAGTTGTTTCGTAAGTTGGCAGGCGACGGTTTTAGCCGCGCTCGCGTCGATGGTGAAATCTTTCAGCTTAACGACCCGCCGATTCTCGACAAGCAAAAGAAACACACCATCGAGGTGGTGGTTGATCGGCTTGCGGTCAAAGATACGATCAAACAGCGGCTGACTGATTCGGTTGAGACTTCGCTGGGATTGGCGCAGGGTGTAATTAGCATCGATTTTGTGGATCGGGCGGCAGATGCTCCAGATCGGGAACGGCGTTACTCCGACAAACTTGCCTGTCCAAACAATCACGATATTTCGATGGAGGAGTTGGAGCCGCGCCAGTTCTCCTTCAATGCTCCCTTTGGGGCATGTCCGGCTTGCTCTGGATTGGGAACCAGCTTGGAAGTTGACATAGAGTTGGCAATCGTTCCCACCAAGAGTTTGGCTGCTGGTGCCGTCTCGATCTGGACGACACCGTATTTAGCCGGGTTTTATCGCAATATCTTTGCCACTCTCGCGCAAGTACACGGATTTTCAGTAGATACGCCTTGGAAAGACTTAGCGCCCCAAGTGCAGGATTTGATATTAAACGGGCAACGCGAAGCACTGACGGTGCAAGCGGTTTCACGCCATGGCAGAGTTCACACTTACCGCAGCCGCTATGAGGGTGTCACAAACTACATCAGGCGCCGTTACGCGGAAGCTGAATCCGACAATGCTAGAGAGCGTTATGCAGCCTATATGGCTGAAGTGCCGTGCCCGACGTGCAAGGGAGCACGTCTGAACGCCACTTCACTAGCGGTATTGATTGGTGGGAAAAACATTTCTGAAATCGCTGACATGGCGATTAGTGAATTGTTGCCATTTCTTTCAAAACTAGACTTAACTCAGCGGGAGACCCAGATAGCACAACGAGTCTTGAAAGAGATCAATGAGCGGCTGAACTTTTTAATCGATGTCGGATTAGATTACTTGACGCTCTCGCGTCCGGCTGGTTCGCTTTCAGGCGGCGAGGCTCAGCGGATTAGGCTGGCTACTCAGATTGGGTCGGGGCTGGTCGGTGTGCTCTACGTATTAGATGAGCCGTCGATCGGGCTGCATCAGCGCGATAACCATCGGCTCATTGACACGTTAATCAGGTTGCGAGATTTGGGTAACACCTTGATCGTGGTTGAACACGATGAGGAAACGATCAAGGTTGCAGACTGGATCGTTGACATCGGCCCTGGTGCGGGCGAGCATGGCGGCAAGATCGTCCATTCGGGTTCACTGGATGGCCTCCTGGAAAATAGTGATTCGCTAACCGGTGCATATCTGTGCGGCCGGAAAATGATTCCACTACCCAGCCAAAGGCGTGCGGGAAATGGTGAAGCGCTGCACATATTAGGAGCTACCCAGAACAATCTTTGCAACATTGACGTTTCTTTCCCGCTAGGCAAGCTGATAGCAGTCACAGGGGTCAGTGGTTCGGGCAAGTCGTCGCTGGTGAACAACATTCTCTATACGGCTTTGGCCAAACATATCTACAACTCGCGGGCAGTTCCGGGCAAACATCGTGAGTTGATAGGTTTGGAGTTGGTAGATAAAGCCATCCACGTTGACCAATCCCCAATCGGACGCACGCCGCGTTCCAATCCAGCTACTTACACTGGCGTTTTTGACCATGTGCGCAAACTTTTCGCTGCTGCGCCCGAATCTAAAGTTCGCGGATATCTTCCAGGGCGTTTCTCGTTCAACGTCAAAGGTGGCCGCTGCGAGAACTGCTCCGGTGATGGCACGATCAAGATTGAGATGAACTTCCTTCCCGACGTTTATGTGCCCTGTGAGGTTTGTCACGGCGCTAGGTATAACCGCGAAACTCTTGATGTGCATTACAAGGGCAAGACTGTCGCTGAAGTTTTGCAGATGCCCATAGAGGAGGCCAACGAGTTTTTCGCGGCGATTCCGGCGATTGCGCGCCACCTGCGTACCTTAGTTGACGTGGGCTTGGGGTATGTACGGCTGGGTCAGCCCGCCACGACGCTTTCGGGAGGTGAAGCGCAACGGGTTAAGCTGGCTTCGGAGCTACAGAAGCGTTCTACGGGTCGTACTGTGTATGTATTAGATGAACCGACCACCGGGCTGCACTTTGAGGACATAAATAAACTGCTGATAGTTTTGGGGCGACTGGTAGATGCCGGAAACACGGTGATTGTCATAGAACACAATCTTGACGTGATAAAGACAGCCGACTGGGTGATCGACATGGGGCCTGAAGGTGGTTCGCGTGGGGGCATGGTCATCGCAGAAGGCGCACCCGAGCAGATTGCTGCCGATCCGACTTCATTCACCGGCCAGTATTTGAAACCATTTCTTACCGGTGTCGCAACTGATCAACTGTTTTAGCAGGCAATGATGGCTAATCCGGCGACGTACCGCCCCAAACCAGGAGAGATTCCGCAGACTCCAGGTGTCTATCGGTTCAGCGATGAGCAGGGGCGAGTGATCTATGTTGGAAAGGCGGTGAATCTGCGCTCGCGGCTGAATTCGTATTTTTCGAGTGTGGGGAGTCTGCATTCGCGTACTCAAACTATGTTGCGAACTGCCGCTCGCGTGGAGTGGACGACTGTCCGCAACGAGGTGGAAGCCCTGCAACTTGAGTTCACTTGGATCAAGCAGTTTCAGCCGCGTTTCAATATCAAGTACCGCGACGATAAGTCCTATCCTTGGGCGGCGGTTACCTGGAGCCAGGAATATCCCAGGGTTTTTGTAGGTCGGGGGGTGAAACGGAAAGGGAATCGGTATTTTGGGCCGTATGCCCAGGCATGGGCGATCAGGGAGACCATAGATTCGCTGCTGGGAGTTTTCCCAATGCGTTCCTGCACTGACGGAACCTTCCGCGATGCTGAACGCGCGGGTCGCCCCTGTCTTTTGGGACATATTGGAAAATGTGATGCCCCCTGTGTTGGAAAGATCAACGCACAAGATCATCGCGCCCTGGTCAGTAACGTCTGTGATTTTCTAGCAGGAAGAACCAGCACTCTGGCTAAGACGCTAGAGGCGGAAATGCAAGATGCCTCACAAGCCTTGGAATTTGAGCGAGCCGCAACATTACGTGACAAGTTAGCTGCTTTGGTTTCGGTTTCGGAACGCAACGCGGTGGTATTCGACGATGGTACCGACGCGGATGTTGTCGCTATCGCTGACGACCCGTTGGAAGTGGCAGTGACAGTTTTCCATGTGCGTGCTGGCAGGGTGCGCGGACAGCGAAGCTGGGTCGCAGATCGCCAAGACGACACTGACTTAGCTGGGCTGTTGGAAACCTTCTTGATACAACTGTATGCGGATTTGGAGGCCGAAACCGAGCTCACTGATGCGATTCCGCCTTTGATCTTGGTGCCGCAGCTACCAAAGAGCAAGGCGGTTCTTACCGAGCTTCTTTCGCAGCAGCGCGGGACTCAAGTGGCTTTTCGGGTGCCGCAGCGTGGAGATAAACGCGCCATTCTCGAAATGGTCGCCAAAAATGCATCCGAAGTTTTGGCATTGCATAAAATGCGACGGGCAAGTGACCTTTCGACTCGCAGCCGTGCCTTGGATGAGATCAAGGCAGCATTGAACTTGGCTGATGCGCCGCTTCGCATCGAATGTTTTGACATATCTCATCTTCAAGGGTCAGATGTGGTGGCATCCATGGTGGTGTTTGAAGATGGACTTTCCAAGAAATCTCAGTACCGCCGTTTTGTTTTGAAACAGCAAGAATCCAATGACGTGGCCGCGATTCATGAGGTGATCTTGCGACGTTTTACGCGTCTTCTCGAAGATCAAGGTGTTGGCGCCGGACAGGAGCGGTTACTGATCGATCCTACAACCGGAGCGCCGCTCAAGTTTGCCTATGCTCCGCAATTGGTTGTTGTTGATGGTGGCGCTCCGCAAGTGAGTGCGGCGCAGGCTGCGTTGACTAAGTTGGGTTTGGACATTCCGCTATGTGGTTTGGCAAAACGCCTGGAAGAAGTCTGGGTTCCGGGGGAGGAATTTCCGGTGATTTTCTCGCGCAGCAGTGAAGGGCTTTTCCTACTACAGCGGGTTCGAGATGAGGCACACCGGTTTGCGATCACGCATCACCGCAGTCGGCGCTCCAAAACGATGCTGGAATCAGTGCTAGATCAAGTTTCTGGTCTGGGTGAGGTGCGGCGAAAGGCGCTCCTGAAGCACTTCTCGTCAGTCAAGAAGTTACGGCAAGCCAGTGTTGACGATGTTGCCCAAGTCCCAGGAATCGGAGCGCAGTTGGCAGCAACAATAGTTTCGGCGCTTGCAGAATCGACTCCAGGCAGCGCCATCAATATGGCCACAGGGGAGGTGATAGACGCCCAGCCCGACAGCTGACAAATTGGGGATTGTCCCCAATTTGTCATCCTGCACACTGCAACTGCGTGCAGCGCAGGCTCGTTGCAGGATCCATCGCATTCAGTGGTGAGACGGCAACGAACCGCTACCAGTAATGGATCCTGCGATGCTGCTACGCAGCACGCCAGGATGACAAAGTGGGGGATTGTCCCCTTTGGCTCCCAAGCCCGCTGATTGAGTGCAAACCGCAGGTTTGTGTATCGAAATCGAGGGTGATGTGCTACGCAGCACGTCAGGATGACAAAGTGGGGGTTGTCACTTTCGGGTTCTGGTATTTACTTAATGGGTGGAGGTGGTGGGCATTCATCGCAGGTAATACACGTGGAATCAGATTTGTGTTTGGTATTTATCTCGTCAACGAATCCAGCACTGATGATGCCTGTGGGTATAGCCACTAAGGCAACGCCAAGTAGAGCAATTACAGCCCCAATGATTTTACCTAAAGGTGTGATTGGGTATACGTCACCGTACCCGACAGTCGTGATGGTGGCCACAGCCCACCACAAAGCCGAAAATGCCGAGTCGAACTGGTCTGGTTGGGAAGGATTTTCTACGTGATGGATCAAAACCGATGCAACAATCATCAACAGAACCACCACTGACATTGATGACACCAGCGCTGGTGCCTGTTTCTTCAGGACACGACCAACAGTGCCCAGCCCTGCTGCATAGCGGCCGAGTTTGAAGACTCGAATGAGTCGAATTAGTCGCAGTAATCGCAGAATACGTAGATCGATTGGAATTAACATGGGGAGGTAGAACGGCAAGATTGCCAACAAATCTATTATTGCCATTCCCGAGACGACGTAGCGGAGTCGAGCCACTGCTGGACGAGACTCGGGAAAAAGCAGGTCGGCTGTCCATAATCTCAGTAGGTATTCAAGTGTGAACAAGGCAACCGATACAACTTCGACAATTCGAGAAATAGAAGAAAGCGTTTCAGGCTGAGACTTCATGGTGTCAATGAGTACAAAAACGACGTTGAGTATTATCAGCGCAGTCATTGAAAAGCTAAAGATGCGACCACTTAGCGTCTGGGGATGGTCTTTGATTACAGCGAAGACCCTTTGTTTCACTTTGAAATAGTATCCTGCTGATCTTCAATCTGCGGGTATTAGCGGCGTTTTTGTAGGCTCCGGGACTGCGAAAGTCGCAGGGATCGAAGTGGCGAAACTATCTTCGTTGGTTGCCGCCAACCTTCAACTCCCGCTGTGCTGGTGTATCGATATAAACGACTTTGTGAGTTCATTGGGTCTGGTTAAAAAGGGGGGCAAGGAAGGCATGGAAATCATCAACCTCCAATGCCCAAGCCAGCGCCCAAAGAGTGCCAATCCTTGCGTCTTGCACACCGCGCCTTCCTCCCAGTAGTTCAATAATTGTGGAGCGGTCAAGGCCGGAGCGGCCAGTCAAATCAGCTATCGACAAGCCCGATTCTGCTTTGAGTTGCCTGACATGATTCCGCCAGGAAACCCAGTCCAGCGGCGCAGGTGGATGCAAACCTGGAGGTCCACTGATAATGGGAAACCCGCTAGTGGAGTGGGATTTATCCGACATGGCTTTGAGTGTGCTAAAGTCGCAGCTACTTGGGAGTGGGATAAATCCCACTATTTAGCGGTGATGTATTAAATCAGTACTCCTCAGAAAGGAAAGAGATGTCCTCGCAATCTCCTCAACAACCAATTCAGCAACAAGCGGCACAGCAGGGAAATGCCCTCGGTGTAGCTGCGCTTGTACTAGGAATAATCGCAATAGCAATAGCTTTCATCCCCATCATCAATGCGGGCTCGTTCGTCCTTGGCGGTCTGGCTGTCATCCTCGGCATTATTGGGATGCTGAAGAAAAACAGCAAACGTGGCACGGCAATAACTGGTTTGATACTCGGCGCAGTGGCGATAATCATTGCAATCGCTGTCATAGCTACTGCTACTGCGGCTCTCAACGCGATTAGTAGTGAGTTATCCAAAGATGGTGAGTACGCAGTTACGATCGACACCGCGGTGTTCGTAAAAGACTACGATGACGCGCCTGCGGTCGTAGTTGATTTCACATTCAAGAATGATTCCGAAAAAGATGCCAACTTCTTGACTTCAGTTACTTGTAAGGCCTTCCAGAATGGTGCTGAGTTAGAGTCAGCGATAATCGCGGACAACAACGTTTACGACTCGGGTCTATCAATGTTGGATATGAAACCGGGGGTTGAGGGCAAAGTACAATCCGCTTGGGTACTATCTGATACTTCGCTGTTGTCAGTTGAGTGCAAGACTTTGTTTAGTCTCAGTGACAAACTGCTCGCGTCGAAAGAATTTGAAGTCAAGTAGCACTTGGGTTTAGAGCCGCCGAAACAGAAATCCGTGCGGCGTTCTTGTAGACTCCGGTAAGAGGGGGAATATGAGTACGCAGCCAATAATCACAGCGCTGGGAGGCGGTCACGGACTGGCGGCATCGCTTAGCGCGCTGCGCCATCTGACTACGCGGTTGACTGCCATAGTTACTGTCGCTGACGACGGCGGTTCGTCGGGAAGATTACGAAGCGAATTCGACATTCTTCCCCCTGGCGATCTGCGGATGGCTTTGGCGGCTCTCTGCGGCGACGACGACATTGAACGCCGCTGGGCGAGCGTTTTGCAGTCGCGTTTTCCAGGCGGTGGGCCATTGGGCGGACACGCGATTGGGAATCTGCTCATCGCTGGGCTTTGGCAGCAACTACCCGACCCAGTTGACGGCCTCCAGATGGTGGCAGAACTCTTGCACGTAAAAGGCAGGGTCTTGCCGATGTCAACGCTGCCTTTGGTTATTGAAGCAGACATGGTGGGTCATGACGGCGATTCACCGGACGAGATTGTTCATGTGGTTGGCCAAGAGGCGGTGGCATTAGCGCGGGGAACCATCGTCGATGTGCGGCTTACGCCTACCAGACCTCCGGCGGCTGCCGAAGCCGTAACGGCTATTCGGGACTCAGATGCGGTGGTGCTCGGCCCTGGATCGTGGTTCTCCTCGGTTTTGCCACATTTGCTCGTCCCTGATCTGTGCGCTGCAATCGTCGAGACGAAGGCGCAGCGAATACTTACAATGAACTTGGTTCCCAGCGACGACGAAACCTACGGATACACCCCGTCGCGGCATTTGGAAGTCTTGGCAGAGCACGCACCACTACTGCGGTTAGATACGGTGATTGTCGATCCAAGTTTCGCGGAAGGGGATAGGCATTTAAGAGAGTATTGCCAATCTTTCGGGGCAGATTTGGTGATTGCTGACGTACGGATGAAAGATGGTTCAGCACGTCACGACCCGCTCAAATTGGCGGCTGTATATTCACAAGTGATCGATTTTTCTTGACGCAGTCTGTTTCATAGACAAGACGCCCTGCACGAATTTGCGTCCCCGGGGTAGGCTATCCGAATCACCCTCGTCCTAGGAGGAACGCATGGCAATGACACTGCAAGTAAAGTCAGAGTTGTGTGTATTAGACATTGCCAAACCGGAATTGCGAAAAGCGGAGATGGCCGCAATGCTGCGTTTTGCGAATTCATTGCACATTGTCAGCGGGCAGATAGTGGTTGAAGCGGAGCTTGACACCGGAGCTGCCGCGCGCAGGCTGCGCAATGCGATTTCTGACCTGATGGGGTTGACTTGCGAGTTTGTGGTCATTTCTTCTAGTGGGCTACGGCGTGGCACGCGTTACCTGGTTCGACTCATCCGTGATGGCGAGTCTTTGGCGCGACAGACTGGATTGATCGATCACCGGCGGCGTCCGACGCGGGGACTTCCAGCGGCCATCGTTGGAGGCAGTCTAGAAGTTTCGGCAGCGGCTTGGCGCGGCGCTTTTCTGGCACGGGGCTCGCTTAACGAACCTGGCCGGGCAATGGCTTTGGAGGTGACCTGCCCGGGTTCTGAGGCGGCGTTGGCGCTGGTTGGGGCAGCAAGGCGGATGGGAATCACTGCCAAGGCTAGAGAAGTACGTGGTTTAGACCGCGTTGTGATACGTGACGGAGATGCCATTGCTGCGATGCTGACCAGGATGGGTGCGCATGAGTCCGTGCTGGCTTGGGAGGAACGCCGAATGCGGCGGGAAGTCCGAGCATCCGCAAACCGGCTAGCAAACTTTGACGACGCTAATCTGCGGCGTTCGGCGCGCGCTGCGGTCACTGCGGGGATCAGGGTACGCCGAGCCCTAGAGATTCTCGGTGATGACATTCCAGAGCATCTGTTGAAAGCTGGACAATTCCGTTTAGAACACAAACAGGCGAGCCTGGAGGAGCTAGGAGCGTTACATGACCCGCCGCTCACCAAGGATGCAGTAGCTGGCCGTATTCGCCGCCTGCTCGCAACTGCCGACAAACGCGCGGCAGAGTTAGGCATTCCAAACACCGAAGCAGCGTTGAACGCCGAGTACGGCGACGAGTGAACCCGAGCGCTGCCGCAGCTACTAATTGAGGAGTTGCGGCGTAGAACGTTGTCAGACATCTGTGATATGTTGATGGAATGAGCCAGGTCGTAACAATCAGGGAAGTTAACCAGCACACCTCGGCGGTGTTCAAGCGGGTCAGTGCTGGTGAGGAGTTGATCGTCACCCGAGACGGACGCCCGCAAGCTCGTATCTTGCCGTATCAACCGCGCGATGAATACGAGCAACTGGTCGCTGCTGGGAGCATCGTGCCCGCCCAGACACACAGCTATCGTCCGACTTACGCAATGGAATGGTCGAATACAGTAGCTGTCGCTTTGGACGCTGAGCGCGCTGAGCGCGACTGGCTGTAAAGATGATCTACATAGACACTTCGGCTCTCTTGCGGGGCATCTTAGTAGCTGCGCCCGATCATGCAGCGGCGGCAAGTTTGCTAGCTGACCCAACTCAAATGCTAATAAGTTCGGAATTGCTGTGGCTGGAGGCTGATCGCGCCGCAATACGACTGGCTACAGAAAATCCAGCTTTTTCCAAGCTCGGGTATGAAGTTACAGCAGCGCTGCGCTCTATTGAACAGGTGCGCCTTGATACGCCCATAATCAACGCCGCCAGATCAATTAAGCAGATCGTCAAGTCGCTAGATGCTATTCATATCGCCACGGTACAGGCATTGGGTTCGGTCGTTGAGATGGTAGTTACCTATGACAAAACTATGGCGTCGGTCATGGAAAGCTGTGGTTTGCGGGTTGGAACGGCTTAGCAAATCCTTCCCGGCCACGCTTAGTATGAGTTACCTACCCAGGTTTTTGCATTTTGCCCAAGAGCCAATTTTGTCATTCTGGGCTTGTTTTGCAGCGGCGGTGTAGTCGGCGAAGCGTTGCGGTTTTGCTGCACTCGCCGGAATCCAGGCGTTGACATATCCGGCTTTTATTAGTTCTAGCCCGACATCGGGAACCTCAGGAGTGGATACGTACACCAAGAGTCGACCGAATCTGTCGTATTTGTCAGCTTTTGTGTCGAATGTATAGCTGATACGGGTGCCGCGCGGTGTTAGTTTAATGAGTGCGGATTTTGCTTCTTGTGCTCCGCATTCAGGCTGGTCATTTTCGCCGAACATTTCAGGTGCGTCTATTCCAAGGACACGTATGGTGTGATCAACCCCGTCAGCGGAGAATGTGAGGGTATCGCCGTCACTGACATACCTGACTATTCCGGTATTGGAGCTGCCGCTTGCTGTAGCGCTCGGCTGACGAGGTTGGTTAGTTTGGCTTGGGTTAATAGCCTGGTTCAACTGTTGGATGATGCTCTCGCGGAGGGCGTCGTTCGATACGGCTAAGAAAATTACGATTAGAACCACGACGACTCCGGCGAAGATACGCCATGATCGTGTGTTCATCTGGTGGTTCCTTTGATTTTGCAGGATAGCTGCATACAACATAGCAGCGCTGATGGCACAGTCTTGGGTGTTGACACAGTGTCACTGCAACCAAAACCTGTCAACGTTCATTTACCACTTTTGCGCTCCTTGCCTTTCAGTCGCCGAGTAGAGTGATACCTGGCTGCGATGCGACCTTCCGCACAGTATCCACTGAAACGCTTTTAAGGGAGATCATGAAAAGGTTCAATTTAGGTCTTGTAATAGCTGTAGTAGTTCTTTTGGGGATAGTCGGCGTGATGATCTTCTTCCTCATGGGAGGCGGCCAATTATCGGACGAGAAGCGACAGGGGAGCGCACCGTTCAACGAAGAAGTAGTCAAGAGTTTTAAAATATCTTCTTTGACCTATCGCTACACGAATATCATCTATAACGAAAGCGTCGCCAAGATTGGAAGCGTCAACATTCCATTCACAAAGAAATATTTAGGGGTTCGCTACGACGGCGTGATGGAAATTGGGATTGATGCCAGCAAACTGAATATCACCGAATCCGGTGATTCTGTGATTATTACACTTCCGGCTCCAGAGATTTTGTCACATACTTTGGTTCCAGGCACGACGGAAGTTTTATTTGACGTGGACTCGCCGCTCACCCAAAACAAGGTGGCCGACTACACCCAGTTGTTCGAGTCTGAGCAACTGAACATGGAACAGCGAGCAATTGAAGCCGGAATGTTGAGTTCTGCTTCAGCGAGTGCCAAAGAACAACTGCGAGCATTCATCGAATCTATTCCAGGGCTGCCAGAGAACTACAGCATCGTATTCAAGGATGCGAATTAGTAGTTTCTGATCACTTCAGATCGTCTGACGATTCGCGCCAGTGTCTGCAACCCGATAAGGTTGCATGTGCCGTCAAGACGGCCGCGGACGCAAAAGAGCTTCCCTGCTGAAAAGCAATAACGTAAAAGTTACCGGGAGCGCCGCGCAACGAGACCGAAAGGAGCCAGCGTATGGATGCTGCAACCAAGAAACAGATCATCGAAGAGTATGCGACGAAACCAGGTGACACTGGATCGCCAGATGTGCAGATAGCGCTGCTCTCCAAGCGGATTTCTCATCTGACGGAGCATCTTAAGCTCCACAAGGGCGATCATCACTCGCGTCGCGGATTGATGTTGATGGTGGGACAACGCCGTCGACTCTTGAACTATGTCGCAAAGAATGACATTGAACACTACCGCTCACTCATAGCAAGACTAGGTTTGCGCCGATAGTGAATAAAACAAGGAGTGGCCGTCTGGTTGCTCCTTGTTGTTTATAACAACTAAAAAAGAGGAAAAGCCACTCGACATTCGTGCTTTGTCGGTCCTCGGTAGTGACTTTCGGGCCAAGTTTTCAGCTCATCCCGCGGGTCTCGATCGAAGACCGGATGAGTGAGTTGAAGTGGCCAAGAAAGGAATATCTATGCAGGGATCAGACGTGCAATCAGCACAAGCCATCATAGACAATGGTGATTTCGGCAAACACGTAGTTCGATTTGAATCCGGACTTCTCGCTCGGCAGGCATCCGGTTCTGCCTGTATCTACCTAGACGACGACACGATGCTGCTATCGGCGACGACAGCTCAAAACAACCCGAGGGATGTCGACTTCTTCCCGCTCACAGTAGACGTTGAAGAACGCATGTACGCGGCAGGCCGCATCCCAGGTTCGTTCTTCCGCCGCGAGGGACGGCCAGGTGAAGGCGCAATTCTTGCCGCACGACTCATCGACCGCCCACTGCGCCCATGTTTCGTTAAGGGACTGCGCAACGAAGTGCAGGTCGTCGTGACCGTGCTGGCGCTCAACCCGAACGTCATGTACGACGTGCTTGCGATCAACGCCGGTTCGTGTTCGACCACGTTGGCAGGTTTGCCATTCACTGGCCCTATCGGCGGTGTCAGAGTGGCACTAATCGGGGAACAGTGGGTTTGTTTCCCAACCGTAGAACAAGTTGAACGCGCTACCTTCGACATGGTGGTCGCTGGTCGGGTGCTTCCCGATGGTGATGTTGCAATCATGATGGTCGAGGCGGAATCCACCGAAGCGACTCTCGACCTGGTTCGGGCAGGCAAAACAGCTCCCACTGAAGAAGTCGTCGCTGAAGGACTCGAAGCTGCAAAGCCTTTCATCAAGGCGCTATGCGACGCTCAGGCGGAACTTGCCGCCAAACTGCCGAAAGCTGTAGAACCGCTGCCGGTATACCTTGACTACACCGAAGACGTCTATGAAGTGGTTTCGGAAGTTGCAACTGACCGGCTCAAAGTGGTCATGTCCATCCCGGGCAAAGTTGAGCGGGAAACGTCGACCGAGAAATTGCTGGCTCAAGTGATCGAAGAACTTGCTGAACGCCTTCCTGAACAAGACAAAGAAATCACTGGTGCTTTTAGAGCACTCACCAAGAAGATCGTGCGGCATCGCACTCTCACGCAACAGGTACGTATTGACGGACGTGGGGTGCGAGACATCCGTTCGCTGTCAGCCGAAGTCGGAGTGCTGCCCAGAGTTCATGGTTCCGCGCTATTCCAACGTGGTGAAACTCAAATCTTGGGTGTCACAACGCTAAACATGCTGGATATGGAACAAAAGCTGGACACGCTCGCACCGGAAACCACCAAACGCTACATGCACAACTATAACTTCCCGCCCTACTCCACTGGAGAGACCGGTCGGGTGGGTTCGCCGAAACGACGCGAGATCGGACACGGCGCATTGGCAGAGCGGGCGCTGGTTCCCGTGCTACCCAAGCGTGAAGAGTTCCCCTATGCCATTCGTCAGGTATCGGAAGCACTCGGTTCCAACGGCTCGACCTCCATGGGCTCGGTGTGCGCTTCAACCCTTTCGCTGCTGAACGCCGGAGTGCCGCTGCGGGCTCCAGTTGCAGGTATCGCTATGGGTCTTATGAGTGAAGAAATCGACGGCGAGACAAAGTACATCGCGCTGACCGACATTCTTGGAGCCGAGGATGCCCTGGGCGACATGGATTTCAAAGTTGCCGGCACCAAAGATTTTGTGACCGCGCTACAACTCGATACCAAACTCAACGGCATCCCAGCCGAAGTGCTGGCCGGTGCGTTGTTGCAGGCCAAAGAAGCTCGACTCACGCTCTTGGAGGTCATGGCGCAAGCGATAGATTCTCCCGACGAGATGAGTCCCTACGCTCCTAGAATCATCACTTTGAAGGTTCCCGTGGACAAGATCGGTGAAGTCATCGGCCCCAAGGGCAAGATGATCAACCAGATTCAAGACGACACTGGCGCGAATATCTCGATTGAAGAGGATGGCACCATCTACATCGGCGCTGACAATGGCGACGCGGCAGAAGCGGCTCGTTCGATGATCAACGCGATTGCGAACCCGACCATGCCGCAGATCGGTGAACGCTACCTGGGTACCGTCGTGAAGCTGATGCCTTTCGGAGCATTCGTTTCGCTGCTTCCAGGGAAAGACGGGCTGCTACACATCTCCAAGCTGCGTGCCTTGGCAGGCGGTGCCCGCGTAGAAAATGTTGAGGATGTCGTCACTGTTGGCCTTAAGCTGAAGGTTGAAATCGCTGAGATCGACGACAAGGGGAAGCTCTCCTTGATTCCGGTAATCGAAAATGAAGAAGCGGCAGCAGACGTAGAACCTGCGCCGGAACCGCAGGAGTGAAATCTCGACCACCCTCAAACCAAAAGGAGTGCAATGCGAGTCGCAGTTTTGGGTGCCAAAGGACGGATGGGTGCTGAAGTCGCCAAGGCAGTGACGCAAGCTGAAGATTTGGAATTGGCGTGGGGAAGGGACGCAGGTGAGTCACTTGCCGACCTTCCC
>WRJP01000004.1 GCA_009778535.1 Propionibacteriaceae bacterium
CCTGCTAATGCTCATCGGCATCGTGGTGACGAATGCCATCGTGCCGATTGACCTGATAAATCAATATCGAAAGCGCGGTGAGGACGTGCGCACGTCGGTGCTACACGGAGCAACACTGCGGCTGCGTCCCATCGTGATGACTGCTCTGGCTACGATCTTTGCCTTGCTCCCGATGGGTTTGGGGCTAACTGGCAGCAGTGTGTTTATCTCTAAGCCTTTAGCGATTGTGGTGATTGGCGGACTGGTTTCTTCCACACTACTCACGTTGATTTTGGTTCCAGTTCTCTACGACGGTTTGGAATCTATGCGTGCGCGTCGCAAAGTTCTGGCTGGTTGAAAGTTGTCGAAAGCACCGGTTGGGTGGGATATTTTAGATCAACGCCTACAGATACCGGAGAGCGCAGTGGAAGCTATTGCGAAAAACGACTTCACAGTGAACTGTTCAATCATGTTGACGCACCTTGGGTTGCTAGAACGATTCGCGGCCGTGCGAGACTTTGGTTTCGAAGCTGTCGAACTTTGGTGGCCGTTTGAAAATCCCTCACCGGACGCCGACGATATGAATGAACTCGTTAGAGCGCTCAAGGCAAGCGATGTGCAACTGTCAGGTCTCAACTTTTTCGCAGGGCGACCAGATGAACGCGGTGTGATCTCCATGCCAAACCGGCAGGCCGAATTGCGTGTCAACCTCGATGCCGTGACAAAAATCGCTGAGCAGACCGGCTGTAAGAAATTCAACGCTCTGTACGGACGTCGCATTGCAGAATCCACTCCCGCCGAGCAGGACGAGATCGCCTGGGAAAATCTGCGACTTGCAGCAGATGCAGTGGCTCGGATTGACGGGGTCATCATGCTGGAACCACTCAGCACAGAACCAACATACCCGCTCAAAACTGCCGCTGATGCGATAGCAGTTATCGAACGGGTCGAAAAACCCAACATCGGCCTACTGTTTGATGTTTACCATCTAGCATCAAATGGTGACGATGTCGCTGCGGCTATCGACAAACACATCGCTGCGATCTCGCATGTGCAGATCGCCGACGCCCCCGGCAGAGGCGCTCCCGGAACTGGCGGCTTGCCCATCATGGACTGGGTCAACACCCTTCGCGAAAAAGGCTACACCGGGCTTTTCGGACTCGAATACATCGATACCAGCGAAAACCCCTTTGCCTGGCTCGACTGTCGTCACCTTTGATTTCGATACACCAGCATTCTGCTGGCGGCAATCAGCGGGAGGTGTCTTTATCCGAAGGCAGACAGCAGGATTCCGGCTGCGATAGCAGAGCCGATAACACCGGCCACGTTCGGCCCCATAGCGTGCATCAACAAGAAGTTGTTCGGGTTTTCCTTTTGACCGACGACTTGGGAAACCCGCGCAGCCATCGGCACGGCGGAAACGCCAGCCGAACCGATCAATGGGTTAATCGCATTACCACCGGAAAGCGTATTCATCAGCTTGGCCATCAGCACCCCGCCTGCGGTGCCAAAGCCAAAGGCCACCACACCGAGCACGATGATCTGCAACGTCTGAGGGTTGAGGAAAGCTTGAGCTGTAGCTGTGGAGCCAACCGAAATACCCAAGAAGATCGTCACAATGTTCATCAACTCGTTCTGTACAGTCTTGTTAAGCCGCTCCACGACGCCACATTCCTTGAGCAGATTACCGAGCATCAGCATTCCAATCAGGGGAACTGTCGCCGGAAGGATCAAGGCCACAAAGGCAGTGACAACGATGGGGAACAAAACCTTGACGCGCCTAGACACTGGACGTAGTTGCTTCATGACGATCTGACGTTCACGCTTGGTGGTCAGCAGCTTCATAATAGGTGGTTGAATCACCGGCACCAAAGCCATATAAGAATACGCTGCCACCGCGATTGGACCAAGCAAGTGTGGTGCCATCTTCGCCGTTAAGAACAGCGCAGTTGGCCCATCCGCACCGCCAATAATGCCGATAGACCCAGATTCCTGTGGGGTAAAGCCGAGAGCCAAAGCGCCAATGAACGTCATGAAGATACCCAGTTGGGCGGCACCGCCGAGCAGGATGCTCTTGGGGTTGGCGATGAGTGGGCCAAAGTCCGTCATCGCGCCCACACCCAGGAAAATCAGTGGCGGAAAGATGCCAAGTTTGACACCCAATCCGAGGTAGTAGAGCAAACCTCCGTAGGTGGTCTTGGCGACATAGAGAAGTTTCTCACCTCCGGCGCCCACCATTTCTACAAAATGTTCACCGCCTTGTAGCACATAGTCGGCAGAGACCTGCGTCATTGTTTCTACCGGTAAATCGGTGATACCACCCAGGGGCAGATTGGCTAAAAACATCCCGAAGGCGATTGGCAGTAGCAGCAGCGGTTCAAACTTTTTAACAATTGCCAGGTAGATCAGCACAAACGCTATCAAAAGCATCGTGCACTGTTGCCAGGAGATGTTTGCGAAACCGCTTGTTGTTACGAATGAACTCAATGTGTCGAAGAAATTCAATTCCGTGTTCCTTCTTTTTCAAGTGGTGCTGTCGAAGTTGGGTTGGGTGTTACCCGATAACGGCAATTACGTCGCCCGCCTGCACTGTGGCACCTTCAGCTACGCAGATTTCGGACACTGTGCCATCGACAGGTGAGTAGATTTCATTTTCCATCTTCATGGCTTCAAGAATGAGCACAACGTCGCCGCTGCTGATAGCGGCTCCGACCTTGGCAACATGCTTGAAGATGGTGCCGGTCATTGGAGCTTCAATCACCGTGGCGCCAGCCGCAACGTCCTTTGGCGCAGCCGCGGGCTTTGCAGGCGCGGGTGCGGGTGCAGGTGCAGGCTTGGGGGCTGCTGGTGCAGGAGTTACCGGTGCAGGTGCTGCTTTAGGTGCGGCGGTAATGGCTGGGGTGCTGGTGCCAGTTTCCTCGATTTCGACCTCGTATTTTGTTCCGTTCACACTGACTTGAAACGTTTTCATGTCTTTCTCCGTTTGGGTTCAATTTTTATTACAACACGTTTGATAGTTTGGCCGCGTTCGTCCAGGCCGATGCGGTTACCGCTGGGGCAAGTGGGCGAACCGTCAATATGTCTTTCGGCGCGACTGTGGCACCGAGGTATTCCGAAAGCGCAGCAGTAATAGCTGCGACCAGCGCTCCATCATCACTGGCTGCTTGCGTAAGAGCTGGTGTATCAGGTTTCGCTGCCAGCTGGGGTGATTTGGCTGAAGCGCTACCTCTGTTATCAAAGGACTCGCTGCCTTTGTTGAGCACACCTATCAAAAGCTGGATTAAGAAAAGAGTCGTTAAGACTATGGTCAATGCAAGCAAGCCCAGCAGTACTGCATCGAGGATTGACATTTCTGTGATTTTCATAATGATTGTGCCTGCCTAGCAATCACACCGGGAAGTTCCCATGTTTCTTAGCTGGGCGTGTCTCTGACTTACTTTCGAGCATGTTCAGAGCCGAAGCGATGCGCTGTCTAGTTTGTGATGGGTAAATCACATCGTCAACAAAGCCTCGCGCCGCAGCCTGATAGGGATTTGAGAACTTCTCTTGATATTCCGCGATCTTTTGCTTGCGCGTCTCTACCGGATCATCAGCCGATTCTATGTCCTTGCGGAAAATAATGTTCGCCGCACCGTCGGAACCCATGACAGCGATCTCTGCCATTGGCCAAGCTAGCACTATGTCGGCACCCAACTCCTTTGAGCACATCGCCAGATACGACCCACCGTACGCTTTACGCACCACCAGAGTGATCTTCGGCACGGTGGCCTCAGAATAGGCGTAAAGCATCTTTGCTCCGTGACGAATAATGCCGCCGAATTCCTGATTGGTGCCGGGCAGGAATCCAGGTACGTCTACAAAGTTCAGAATCGGGATGTTGAAACTGTCACAGATCGAAATGAAGCGGCTAGCCTTGTCAGAGGCGTTGATGTCGAGACATCCGGCCATAACCTTGGGTTGGTTTGCGAGAATACCGATGCTCTTGCCGCCGATGCGAGCAAAACCGGTGATCATGTTCTGCGCGTAGAGCGGTTGTACTTCAAAGAAATCATTGTCGTCAACTACCGCCTGGATGACTAGTTTCATGTCGTAGGCGCGGTTTGGACTTTCCGGCATGAAAGTGTCCAAATCGGTGCAAATCCGGTTGATGTCGTCACTGGTCGCCACGACGGGTGGAGCATCTAGGTTGTTGAGCGGCAGGAAGCTGACCAGACGCCGGATGCCAGCGATTGTTTCTTGCTCGTTCGGATACACAAAATGAGCCACGCCAGAGACGGTGTTGTGTGTGTAGGCACCGCCGAGTTTTTCGGCGCTGACATCTTCACCAGTCACGGCCTTGATGACCTGCGGGCCGGTGATGAACATATTGGAGGTCTGATCGACCATAAAAATGAAGTCGGTCAAAGCCGGTGAATAAACTGCACCACCAGCGCATGGCCCCATGATGACTGAGATTTGCGGGATAACGCCCGATGCGATGGTGTTGCGGTAGAAGATGTTGCCGTAGCCAGCCAACGCGTCTACACCTTCTTGGATGCGAGCCCCGCCGGAGTCATTGATGCCGATCACTGGTGCGCCAACTTTAAGTGCCAGATCAAGCACCTTGCAGATCTTCTTGGCGTGCATTTCGCCCAGTGAGCCTCCGACTACCGTAAAGTCCTGGGCAAAGACGTAGATTAAGCGGCCATCAATCGTGCCGTAGCCGCACACGACACCTTCACCTGGAGCTTCAACTGATTCCATGCCGAAAGCGGTGCAGCGGTGCTCAACGAATGCGTCAAGTTCAACGAAGCTTTCCGCGTCAAGCAGAGCAGTGATCCGCTCGCGGGCTGTAAGTTTGCCGCTAGCGTGATGCTTATCGATACGTGCCTTGCCGCCGCCTTCGAGCACCTTTTCGCGGCGTTCGCGTAACTTCGTCATATTGTTATCCACAAGAACTCCTGATCAATCTCTTTGTGAAAGCCCGATGAGAACATCAACCGTAGTTTCTGGATGCATCGTACTACGTGAAATGAGGTTGGTGTTGATTTATGTCATAGAGAATGGATTGCTCCACAAACTTAAGTGGTGATGATAGGTCTCCACCTGCCCTGTTCCTACTTTCCTAGGTAGGCATGTCGATACTTTACAAGCAGCGGTAGGCACTTTACGCCGCTTCTTGTTTCACCCGACGGTGTGGCAGCGGATTCTTTACGATCATGAAAACTGCCCAAACCACGATACCTACTGCTATCACCGCTCCGATAATCTTCACGATCAGTTCGGAGCTGAGGAAGATACACACCATAGCTACCAAGATCGGAACCAAGTATTTGAATGTCCAAATGACGTATCCACCGAAGCTGGGCATTTCTACTCCCCGCTCCTCGGCCACTGTCTTAACCATGAAGTTGGGGCCATTCCCGATGTAGGTGATGGCACCGCAGGCCACGGCAGCAAGACTAATCGACAGCAGATACGACTGTGGCACTCCCGCAACCAAGATGTCGCCCGGAACTGAAAGCTGCGTAGACATTTCAAAGAACGTCAGATAGGTAGGTGCATTGTCTAGCACCGATGAGAGTGACCCCGTGAAAACGAACAAGGTGTAGATGTTAAGCGGCAGTTGTGCAGCGTGTTCGCGCAGATATTCCAAAGCTGGAATCATGGTAAGGAAGATTCCGATAAACAGTGCCGCCACTTCCAGGATCGGTGCCCAACTGAACTCGTTATCGTCGAAACGAATCTGCTTATTGGTGATTAAGTACGAAGCTACCGCCGCCCCAAGTTGAACTGCGATTTTAATCCAAATGAACTCTCCCAGGAAGGCCACTGAAGCGATGATTACCAGCAGCCAAATGATGTTAGTGCCACCGCGTACCCGCAGCGGAGTCTCTACCTGCTCGTTCCAAGACAGGGCGAATTCGCTTTCTTTGGCATACTGAACTCGGTCTATCGCGTAGTAAAGCAGTAGCAGCAGTCCATTGATGAACAGCCACATTGGGAACAGCGAGAACGTCCAAGTAAAAGGCACGCCGCGCATCAAGCCAAGATAGAGCGGTGGATCGCCTAGTGGAGTTAACATACCGCCGCAATTGGCGACAATGAGGATGGCAAAAACCACAGTGTGAACCTTGTTTTCACGTTCTCGGTTGCTATTCAAGATGGGTCTGATCAGCAGCATTGCTGCGCCAGTGGTTCCGATGAATGATGCCAGCAGTCCACCGACTGCCAGCAGTATCGTGTTATTGCGTGGCATGGCGTGAATGTCTCCGGCAAGGAAGATGCCGCCAGAGACCACAAACAGGCTGAACAGCAAGGTGATGAACTGGACATATTCCAGCATCGAATGTTCCACCAGCTCTGCGCCATGCTCAAATCCAAACCAAATCCATGCCGCAGTGGGGATGCCCAGTATGAGCGCCACTGCCAGCTTCACGATATTTCGTTCCCAGTAGTGGTGCAGCTTTGGCATCAGGGGTAAGACAGCAATGCACGCCAGCATTATTACGAATGGGATAATTCCCCAAATTGGAATCGCCATCGCAGCGCTCCTGTTCTCTATTCCGCACGGTTAACTTACACGAATAGACACCTCGATTGTCGAATTTCTGGCAACGACGAACCTGGCGGCGGCATGATTTGTGGCCCAGCTGTCAGGGAATCCCCTGGCGGCTCCCTCAATGCTTCGACGTTTGCTAGCCGGACTCCACATAGCGCATTAGTGTTGTTTAAGTGAATACTGAACCTACAGATGTTGGCCCTGCTGTCGGAGGCGACTTAGCAATTCAAGAAGCTGATCGTTCCCATGTGGTCACCCTGCTCACCGCAGCAACGAATGAAGGTTTGCTGCCAGCCGACGAGCGCGATAGGCGCATTGAAGTGGCGCAGCGAGCCGCCACCTTCGATGATCTGGTGCCGTTGACGCGCGATCTGGTGTCACCGCAACAACAGCCCACTTGGAACACTCTTCCTGCAACTGAGTTAACGCCAGCTCCCGCTCCCAGCGGTGGTAAATCGACCGAACAAATGATTGCAGTTTTCTCTGGTGTAAATCGCAAAGGCAAGTGGCGTGTAAAGCCGACTACTTCGGTGTTTATTTGCTTTGGGGGTGTGAACTTAGATTTCACCCAGGCCATCTTTGAGGCTCAAGAGATTCACATCAACGTTTTCTGCCTGTTCGGAGGGTTGGACATAAAAATCCCGCGGGGCATTGAGGTACGCGATTCTGTTTTCTCGATCTTTGGAGGCACCGATGCCACCAAACTTGAACCGGGATACCCGAACGCCCCTGTCGTCTACCTCCATGGCCTAAACATTTTCGGTGGCACCAACGTCAAACACCCCAAGAACTAAGGACACCCAAAGGTGACGGCACTAATCCCCTAACCCGGTTCCGACATGGCGGGCTGTCATGATCCATTCGTGATCTGGTGGAACCAGCTTTATGTTGCCAGCTACGTCTTGCAGTGGAACGGTGTCTGTGCCTTCGCCACGGGCGGCAACCATCACGCCACTGACCCCATCGGCCACCAATTCGGCGGCAGCCCCACCTAATCGGGTTGCCAACAGGCGGTCAATCGCACACGGGGTGCCGCCACGTTGGACGTGTCCCAAAATGGTGACCCGCGATTCCAAGCCGGTCGCTGCTTCCAATTCTCGGGCGAGCTTGAAGGTGTGCTCCCGTTGCGAATCGATGATCGCATTGCGGTGATTCTTGGCGGCTCGTACTGCTTCGGGAGTTGTTGCAGACTCAACTAGTGACTGTGCAGCTTGAATATCGGCAGTGTCACTCAGGTCGCGTGCGCCTTCTGCGACGGCCACGACTGAAAAAGTAGAACCGCGTTTCATGCGAGCCTGGATGGTCGCAGCCACAGACTCAACGTGGTAGGGAATCTCGGGAATCAGGATAATGTCGGCTCCGCCTGCAATACCGGCAGCTAGGGTGAGCCAGCCGACGCGGTGTCCCATGATTTCGACCAGGATTATGCGGTGATGTGAATGCGCGGTGGAATGCAGCCGGTCAACTGCTTCAGTGGCGATTTCGGTTGCGGTGGCGAAACCAAAAGAGGTATCAGTGTGCACAATGTCGTTGTCGATGGTTTTCGGCAGGGTGAGGATATTCAATCCGGTTTCTGCTAATCGAAAGGCATTCTTTGCCGTTCCTCCGCCGCCCAGCAGCACCAAAGCATCTAGCCCGTCACGTTCGTAGTTTTCAACGACGGCATTACGCATGTCGCGCACTTGGCCGTCTACTAACATTTTATGAATTTTGTCTCGCCCTGTGGAAAGGATCGTGCCTCCCCGGGTGAGAATGCCCGACAGCGCTGAAGTGTCTAATTCGATGAAACGATTCTCGACCAGCCCACGAATACCATCGCGGAAACCGATTAACTCCATCCCGTAGTGACCGATTGCCGCCTTGCCGAAGCCGCGAATGGCGGCGTTGAGCCCTGGCGAATCCCCGCCTGCGGTGAGTATCCCAACCCGTTTGTTTTTCTTACCCATGTCGATAGTTCCAATCGAAGGTTTTGACGTAACTGCGACTTCGGGCGATGCAAGTTGTTAATGCACGTAGCGGTAAAGACTCAGACCTGGAAGTCACAGCAAAAGCATACTGCCATCATCGCCCCAACATCGGCGAAACATCACACGGCGGAGGTGGTGGGATTTTCGTGGATTTCCTTCGAAAATCCACCCGCCTCGGCTCTCTGCCGATCGCCTCGGCACACTCCTTCGTTCGCGAGTCAATCGTGACTTGCGCACGATAGTCGTGCCCTCACAGGTTCAAATCCCGCCCTTTTTGTGCCAATTTGTCAAATAGTCAAACTATGTTCAGCCCCTTGACAAATTGGCGGAGGTGGTGGGATTTGAACCCACGAGAGGGTTGAGCCCTCAACCCGCTTAGCAGGCGGGCGCCATAGACCGGACTAGGCGACACCTCCGAGAATGGCGCTAAGCCTACCGGCGAACCCCATATGCAGCAACATTTTCCTCATGGCGGCACTCAATCCGCCCGGTTAGCGTCCTCAAGGCGGTAGCCGAGGCCGCGAACGGTGAGCAGCCGAGTCGGATGCGCGGGATCAGGCTCAATCTTTGCCCGCAGGCGACGGATGTGAACATCGAGGGTCTTAGTGTCGCCAAAATAGTCCGCGCCCCAGATAGAGTCGATAATCTGGCTGCGGGTCTGCACCCGCCCAGCGTGCTGCATCAGCAATTCCAACAACTCAAACTCACGCAGTGGAAGTTTCACCTCCACCCCATCGACACTAACCCGATGTCGGTCTGGATCAAGAGAGATACCGCCCACAGTTATCAGGTCATTTTCTTCAGCTTCCGGCTGCTTGCGGCGTAGCACCGAACGGATACGAGCCAGTAATTCCGGAGTCGAGAACGGCTTAGTCACATAGTCGTCAGCGCCCGACTCCAAACCGAGCACAATGTCGGCTTCACTGGTCTTTGCTGTCAACATGATTATCGGGACTTCAGACACCAATCTGATCCGACGGCACACTTCAATTCCCGAAATTTCGGGAATCATCAGATCGAGAATGACAACATCGGGCTCAAACTGTTCAAACTGCACCAATCCTTCATCCCCAGCCGCCGCCTGACATACCTGGTATCCCTCTCGCGACAACAAGAAAGCCAAGGTTTCGCGCAAATCCTCTGAGTCTTCAACTAGCAGCAGCTTGGGTCCGTTCGTCCGCAGCCGTATCGCCTCGGAATGCTTCTTCTTCGTCCGTTTGTCCTTAGACATTCTCCGACTCCTTTGACTGCTTTGACAACGGCAGGATGATCGTAAAAGTTGAACCAACTCCCGCCAGCGAGTCCAGACGCACACTCCCACCATGCGATAGCGCGGTGTGCTTCACGATTGACAATCCCAACCCAGTGCCGCCCGACCTGGCATTTCTAGCTTCATCAGTGCGGTAGAAGCGCTCGAACACCTTCTCTTGTTCTCCAGCGGCAATTCCGATGCCGGAATCCATGACAGCGATCAAGACGGTATCCTCAGCTTCGTCACAGGTCGTAGCGACCAAGACTCGGGAATCTTTCGGAGAATAGTGGAGTGCATTAGCAATCAGATTCTCTACAGCAGTAACCAAGGCCGCCTTGTTTCCCATTACTTCACCTGACACCGGCTTCTTCAGCTTCAACCCAATGCCTAGACTTTCCGCAGTGTCGGACATCCGCGCCACAGCCAACTCCACAACTTCGGAAATCGGCACCGGCTTTTGCCGAAGCTGGGTTTCACTTTGCATCTTGGCCAACATGAGCATTGAATCGGTCAAGTTTTCTAACCTTTTTGCAACGTTGGTGAGCCTATCGGCAAAATCCGCAACAGCGGTTGGGTCGTCTTTGGCCGAATGCAACGCCTGCGCTATCAAGGCAATGGAAGTCACTGGAGTCCGCAACTCATGTCCGGTGTTGGAGACGAAATCTCGCCGCACTCGGGCAGCTTCGACTTCAGCTGTCCTATCCACAATGGCCAGCAGCATCCAACGATCGTCTATCCTGCCGGCATGCACCACCACTTCACGCAAAACCGAAGTTTGAGGCAGTTGGTATGCCCTGGTAATCGGCTCATCGCAGCGCCACGCCTCATCGACCATCGCCAGCAGATCGGGGTGAACTAAGCGTCCGTTCCGCATGATCGCAGTTTTTCCGCTTTTACCAATCGAGAAATCTTCCATCAACACCGACGTGTAGGCGACCTTTCCCCGCCTAGTTACGATCATGGCGTAGCCGCCGAAGACCCGCACAGCTGCGATTACTTCGGCAGAAATCAGTCGCTTCTTTACCCTTTTGGCTTTCTTTACTCCGATACGCCAAGCGTAGTCGGTCAAAGAGCCGGATTTGTGCATCATTAGTTACGGCGTTTACCCGAATCGTCCGGCAATATAATCAGCGGTCGCAGACTCCTTGGGGTTGGAGAACAACTCCGTAGTTGCGCCACATTCGACCAAACGTCCTGGCAGGCCAGGCCCGTCAATGTGGAAAAACGCAGTCGTATCAGATACGCGCTGAGCTTGCTGCATATTGTGAGTGACGATCACAACGGTGTATTCACGCCGCAGATTGGCAATGAGTTCTTCAATCGCAGCCGTCGAAATCGGGTCAAGTGCCGAACATGGCTCGTCCATGAGCAAAACATCGGGTTTGACTGCGATTGCCCGTGCGATGCAAAGCCGCTGCTGCTGCCCACCGGACAGACTCGCACCACCTTTAGCCAACTGGTCTTTAACGGAATCCCAGAGATTGGCAGCCCGCAGTGACATTTCGACCAGATCATCGCCGTCAGACTTCCCAATCCGGTTGCCTTGCAGCCGCACTCCGGAAAGCACATTCTCTTTGATGGACATAGTCGGGAAAGGATTCGGACGCTGAAAGACCATTCCGATGCGTTCGCGCACTGCCACTGGGTCAACATCGGCACCATACAGGTCGATTGCTCCCAACCTGATTGATCCTTCGACGCGGGCTCCTGGAAGTGTCTCATGCATCCGGTTTATCGACCGCAGCATCGTTGATTTTCCGCATCCAGACGGTCCAATGAGTGCAGTCACAGCCCGGGGTTCAACAACCATATTGATGTCCTTGATGGCGTGAAAGCGGCCGTAGTAGGCAGAAAAGTTGGATACGGAAATCTTCGATGCCGTGAAAGTTGTTTTTTCCGTTGTTGTTAGGGTCATCATCGGACTTTCTGGGTTCTGGCTGCGATCAGTTTCGCAGCGATATTCATGATTAAGACGATTCCAATGAGCATCAGCGCGGCGCTCCAAGCCCGCCCTTCGTAGGCTACCGAGTCGGTGCCTTTGTTCTGCCATTGGCTATAGATGAAAACGGGCAAGGTGGCCATTCGCCCGTCAAAGACATTGAGGTTCATTGAGTCGGTGAATCCAGCTACCAAGAGTAAGGGGGCAGTCTCACCGATGATGCGGCAAATACCCAGCATCACACCTGAGACGATTCCGGGTGCGGCAGCAGGCAGGATTACCCGCCAGATGCTGCGATATTTCGGGCTGCCTAATGCGATGGCGGCTTCGCGTTGCTCTCCGGGTACCAGGCGTAGCATTTCCTCCGAAGAGCGAATAACTACTGGAATCATCAGCAGCGACAGGGCGATTGACCCAGCGACACCACTGCGGGTTCCTGGCCCCAGAATTATTGAAAAGACCGCATATGCGAAAAGTCCGGCGACGATTGACGGAATGCCCGTCATCACATCGACCAAGAACGTGAGCAACTTGGCCAGCTTCCCGCGGCCGTATTCGACCAAATAAACCGCTGCCGCGATCCCGATAGGCGCGGAAATGATCAGCGCTGTTCCGGTTATCAACAAGGTTCCCCAGATCGCATGCACCGCACCGCCACCAGCACCGACAACACCGCGCATGGACGACGAGAAGAAAGTCGGGTCAAAACGACCGACTCCGCGAGTTATCACAGTGGTCAACAGTGAAATCAACGGAAGTAAAGCCAGGCCGAAGAACGCGATGATTACTACCTTTACGACCCGATCTGTCACTTTGCGCGAAGTTTTCACCTTGGGCATGGAGACCAGGTCTGATTTTTCTTGAAAATCAATCATTCCCATTTCAATCACGCCCTCACACCTGTGGCGACGAACGCGTTTTTTACTCTGGCTAGCAGACCAGGTTTGGCGTCGTCACTGGGTTGGTTTGAGATTTTTCTGGCAATTCCGTTCACGACGAAGGTGATTACGAACAATGCCAAACCGAGGGCTATCAGTGCGCTCACTTCCAGACCATGCGCTTCAGGGAAGTTTTGCGCGATGAACGCCGCGACGGTATTCGGGTTAGAGGAGGTCAGCAACTCGAAGCTGATCAAGCCCGGAACCGCTGACAGCACCATCGCCACCGCCATCGTTTCTCCCAGTGCCCTGCCCAAGGCGAGCATTGCACCCGAAATCATGCCGGAGCGTCCGTACGGCAACACGACCATGCGAATCATTTCCCATTTGGTAGCTCCCAACGCTATTGAGGCTTCGCGCAGTTCTTTGGGAGCCTGAGCGAAAACCTCACGACTGATGGCGGTCATGATCGGCATGATCATTACCGCAAGTACCAGACCGGCCGTCAAGATTGTGCGTCCAGTTGCTGAGGGTTCACCGGCGAAAAGCGGAATCCAGCCCAGATTTTGACCCATCCAACCATATGGGCCGGCAAGCATCGGTGCGAGCACCATGATTCCCCACAGCCCATAGACCACTGAAGGAATCGCGGCCAACACGTCTATTACAGCACCTAATGTGGTAGAAAGCTGCTTTGGAAGATATTCAGTTAATGCCAGCGCACACGACAGTGCGACTGGAATCGCCAAGATTAACGCGATGGTAGCTGCCCACACTGAACCAAATGCGAGTGGGGCGGCTAGCTCCCACAAGTTGGCAGCATTTCGTGGAAGGCCAGAAGTCGCTGTTATCGCTGGCCAGCCTTGCAGGACTAGGAACAGCGCGACACCGAACAGTCCACCCATTACGAGCACGCCAGCACCCAATACAACAAAGCGAGCCGAGGCTTCAAAGAAGACTCGACTACGCTTTGCGTTGTTTTGATTTGTCATGAACATGGGTGTGTTGTGTTCGTGCCTATTTGATTGCCGAAACCACCTGCGCAACTTGCGTGGCTAGGCTTCCTGACAGTGGTGCAGAACCCGCGTTGGCTGCCGCAGCGTTCTGCCCTTCTGGTGATACCACGTAGCTGAGGTAGGCGTTCACCAACGCGCCATCGGCGCTATTGCTGTATTGGCTGCACGCTGCCAGATAGCTGATCAAAACCATCGGGTATGCGCCGGGTTCGGCGAGAGTGCGATCTAAGTTGATAACGATGTCGGTCGCGGCTCTACCTGTTGCTGCCGGTGACTTTTCAACTGCTAAGGCGGCGGCTTGCGGCGAGTATGCCACGTAGTCGTCGCCAACCTTGATTGCTACCTGGCCCAATTCCTTGGCTTGTGAGGCGTCCAAATATCCGACGGCACCAAGGGTAGAGCTGACAGCTTCGCGTACCCCCTGGGTCTTTTCAACAGCTTCACCCTTGAGTGCTTCGGGCCAAGTTTCTTCAACTTCATATGGCCAAGCAGCAGGAGCTACCTTGGACAGATAGTCGGTGAAGTTCTGGGTGGTACCGGATTTGTCAGCGCGATGCACCGGTGTGACCTTCTGATCGGGGAGGGTGACATCTGGGTTCTGTGCGGCGATCTTTGGGTCGTTCCAGTTCGTGATTACCCCAGCGAAGAGTTCTGAGATAGTTGCAGCGTCCAGATTCAAGGCTTTGATTTCACCTAAGTTGAAAGCTACCGCGATTGGGGAGATGTAGGCGGGGATTTCTACCAGCGAAGTACCGGCTACACAGCCTGCAAAGTCTCCACTTGCGTCTTCAACGCTGAATGCAGCATCTGTGCCAGCGAAAACATAGCCGCCTTCGGAGAAGTTGGTTCTGCCAGTTCCCGAACCGGTTGGGTCGTAGTTGATGGTCACACCGGAGTTGGCATTCTGGAAATCTGCTCGCCATGCTTCTTGGGCGGCGGTCATTGAGGAAGCTCCGCCAGCGTTAAGAGTGCCGGAAAGGGCAGGCGGGGTATCTACGGTTTGGGTGGGGGCTTGGCTAGCGGATGTCGGAGGGGCGACAGGTGGTGGTGTTTCATTCGTCGCACAGGCGCTGAGTGCTCCGAGCATTACAACTGTAGGCAGTACGAGCAATCTCGCTGCTTTTAAAGACTTTCTATTCATGTTTGTTAACTTACGAGCACGATCTTGCGTAGATGCGTCACGTAGGTAAACAACAAGGAAACGCCCGATGAAGATTTGTGGCGGCCGATTCGCTACCAGTCATGGATACTGCAATGGAGCCTGCGCTGCGCGCAGTCGCAGCGTTTCACTTCGAGCAGGATGACAAATTGGGGATTGTCCTCTTCCAGTCATTCTGCGCGGCAAGTCGCAGACGCAAGTAGAAGTGAAACAAGAACGGAACCTGTGATGACATGACAACACAAAGGTACGTCCCTTGCGTCCAGCGGGAAAGGTTAGCGTTCTTGCAGCGGTATGTAAGACGCAGACGTCTCGCCGACGTCACGATATGCCGGACGAATGATTCGCCGCCCTGAGAAGGTGAGTTCTTCATTGCGGTGTGCCGCCCAGCCCACACAGCGAGCCATAGCAAAGATCGGAGTAATGATTTCTTGCGGAACTTGAATCATGTCGTAAAGGAAACCAGTCCAAAAATCAACATTGCTTGTGGCCTTATTGCCGCTCTTATGACTAGAAACTAGCTCAATAGCTTCGCGTTCAACCAATTCCATGAACTCTAACTCGCGGACTCGGTCTTTCTCAGCAGCCAGTTCTCTGGCAATCGGGCGCAAGATTTCTGCCCTAGGGTCAGTAATCGTATAGACAGCATGCCCGATGCCGTAAATAAGTCCGGTCTGATCAAACACCTCTTTGTCGAGCATTCGCTTCAAATAGCTGCGTATCTCGTTTTTGTCTTGCCAATCAGTGATAACGCCCTTGAGGTGATCGAACATGCTTGACAATTTCAGATTCGCACCGCCATGCAGCGGCCCTTTCAGTGAACCAATCGCCGCAGCAATCGATGAATACATGTCGGTTTGGGTCGAAGACGTAACCCTGACTGTGAACGTGGAGTTGTTACCACCGCCGTGCTCAGCTTGCAGAATCAGCAGTTGATCGAGTGTACGCGCCTCTAACTCGCTGTATTCGTTCTTCAACATGTACAGGAAGTTTTCTGCATATGACAGTTCCGGATTTGGCAGCCGGATATGCAATGGCAGCCCCTTAGTATGGTGAATAAGTCCGTTATAGGCATATGCAATGATCGTTGGGAAATGTGCAATCAGCGAGATTGACTGCGCCATCATATTCTCGCGCGACATGTCATCTGGCGATTCGTCGTAGTTGTATAACTCCAAGACACTGCGTGCCAAAATGTTCATCACATTTGTGCCGCGCAACGTCAATATGCTCATCACCGCTTCATGCGGTAACGGCATATTCTCGACAAGTAGTAGCCGGAACTGTTCCAATTCTTCGGCATCTGGCAAGCTGCCAGATAGCAACAAATATGCAACTTCCTCGTATCCGAAACGATGTTCTGAAACCACAGAGTCCACAATCGTATTAACGTCGTAACCGCGATATAGCAGCCGTCCTGGAACCGGAAAGATGGAGCCGTCTTCGGCTTCTTCGTAGCCAACCACGTTGCCAATACGAGTCAGACCAACTAAAACGCCCGAACCGTTTTCATTTCGCAAGCCGCGCTTGACTCCGTATTGACTGAACAGTTCTGGCTCAATCTTGGCTGTCCGCTTGATGGTATCGGCGATTTTGTAGGTTAAAAAGTTGTGCGACATTGGTTAGCCTCCTTCAGTTGCACTTGAAATGGTTTTGGGGCTGCGACCTGTAACTGTCTTGACCCCCATTGTTGACCGAATGCTGACGGTCACCTGAATGCTCGCTATGGCTGCTCAGCATTTCCGGCTATGACGTTTAGTGCCGACCCTGCTTTGAACCATGCGATCTGTGAAGCGCTATAGGTATGGTTGGCCATGAATGCTTCACTGGTTCCGTCGCTGTGCTTCAACTCGACCCGTAGCTGTGTGTTAGGTGCGAAATCGCCCAGTGTTGGGAAAGTAAAACTGTCGTCTTCGCGGATACGGTCGTAGTCGGCCGGATTTGCAAAGGTGATTGCCAGCATCCCTTGCTTTTTGAGATTAGTCTCATGGATACGGGCGAACGATTTCACTAACACCACCCGCGCCCCGAGATAACGTGGACTCATCGCCGCATGTTCGCGTGAAGAACCCTCACCGTAGTTTTCCTCGGCAACGATCACCGTAGTAAATCCGGCGCTTTGGTAATCACGGGCGACCTTGGCTACCGGCTCATATGCGTCGTTGATTCGATTGAGTACCGTATTGGTGCGTCCGTTGAAGGCGTTCACCGCCCCCAAAAGCAGATTGTCACTAATGCGCCCCAAATGGCCGCGGAACCGCAACCACGGGCCGGCCATAGAAATGTGATCTGTGGTGGTTTTCCCCGCCGTTTTGATGAGTAACCGAGCATCGATGATAGCTTCACCGTCCCAACTAGCGAAGGGCTCCAACAGTGCTAGGCGCTGCGAATCCGTCGCGATATTGATATTCCCAACGGCGAAAGTCGGCTCTACTTTTCCACTGTAGTCGCTGCGGAACTGCTCGGGTGGTAGCGCTATGCCGGTTGGAGCTTGCAGTCTTATTTGTTTGCCGTCTGGGGTGGTTAGCGGGTCGACCAGTGGGTTGAAATCGAGCCTTCCAGCTAAGCTGAGCGCAAACACCATTTCCACCGAAGTCACAAATATGTGAGTATTGGGATTTCCGTCGGCACGTTTTGCGAAATTCCGATTAAACGATGTGACGATCGTGTTCGGGCGGGTGTTGTCGTCAATCGTGCGATTCCATTGCCCGATGCACGGGCCGCAGGCGTTGGCCATGAAGACTGCACCGAGTTCATTCAGCGGCTCAAGCAGCCCATCAGCTTGGGCTGTGGTGCGAATCTGCTGCGACCCTGGAACGATCAGCAGTGGCGCGGCCAAAGTCAAACCGGCAGCGCGGGCTTGCCTGGCTAGTGACGCAACACGGGAAAGGTCTTGATAGGAGGAGTTAGTGCATGACCCTATCAGTCCCGACTCGACCTCCAACGGCCAACCGCCAGCGCGGCTCGCCTGTGCAAGGTTCGAGATTGGCGTTGCAGCGTCCGGAGTAAAGGGGCCATTTACGTACGGTTCTAAAGTGCTCAAGTCCACTTCGATGACCTGATCAAAGAACGCTTCCGGATTTTCGCTCACTTCGGCGTCGGCATTGAGTTCACCCATCACAGAACTGGCCAGCTCTGCCAGCTCAGCTCGGTTGGTGGCGACCAGATAGTTCGCCATGGCTTCGTCAAAGCCAAATAGTGATGCTGTAGCACCCACCTCTGCACCCATGTTGCAGATTGTCGCTTTTCCAGTTGCGGAAAGTGTTTCGGCACCGGAACCAAAATATTCGATGATCGCGTTGGTAGCACCTTTTACGCTGAGTAGACCCGCAAGGTGCAAAATGACGTCTTTTGCACTCGTCCAACCATTCAATTCACCTGTTAGCTTGACGCCGATCAGCCGGGGCATCAACAACTCCCACATCATGCCTACCATGGCATCAACAGCATCTGAGCCGCCCACACCAATTCCAAGCATGCCTAGCCCGCCGGCATTGGGCGTATGTGAATCAGTTCCAATCACCACCCCGCCGGGGAATGCGTAGTTTTCCAAGAAGACTTGGTGGATGATGCCAGCACCAGGTTCCCAAAAGTCGATACCGTACGCGTTTGCGGCATTTCGCAAAAAGTCGTAGACCTCCGCGTTGCTCTGTTTCGCATTTGCCAAATCAACTTGCGCACCAAACTCGGCTGAAATTAGATGGTCGCAGTGCACAGAGGTTGGAACGCTCGTACGCTGGCGTCCGGCATTCATGAACTGGAGTAGTGCCATCTGCGCAGTGGCATCTTGCATCGCTACCCGGTCAGGGCGAAATCCAACATAGTCCACACCGCGTTGATAACCGCGAGCAGTTGGTTGATCGAACAGGTGGGTGTAAAGAATCTTTTCCGCATACGTAAGCCCACGACCCAGTATTTTCCTGGCAGCCGCCGTTGCGTGCGGCATTCTCGCGTACACGTTGGCTGCATTCTGTACTGCGTTCATTCGCTTCCTCCTCGGTGCGTTGTTTCCTGCCTTGAAGTAGCGGAAATACCAAAACGACTCCGGACAGGTGGGCAACGATGCTCCCCCATTATCTCAAAATGCGTATGACAGCCGCGTTACGAACTAAGCCTGCGCTGCGGGCTGCCCAGAATGTTGGGCAGCATCGCAGTATCTGTCAATCGCGGATCCATTACATGGATGAGTCAAAGCGTCAACGTATTGTTTCGGGTTGTGGATCCTGCAACTGAAGTGCAGGATGACTTTTTGGGGGATTTTGCACTCAGCCTGACGTTTCCCCGTAGGTTTGTGTTACCTCTCTTCTGTCATCCCGCGTGTAAATCGCGGGATCCATATCATTCCGTAGCGAAACAAGAACGGAGCCTCTACTCAACCAACCGTGAGAGGCGGAGATCAACGGACTTTGGCTAAACTCATACATCATCAATCATTTGGAGCAGTCGTGGTGAACAAAGACACACAGGTACGAACTTGTGTTGCTAAAGCTCGACGTATTGTAGTCAAAGTCGGGTCGTCGTCTTTGGCGAGCGTCGAAGCGGGATTGAACCATTCCAGGCTGCATTTTCTAGTTGATGCACTAGCCGCGGTACATAAAAGCGGCCGTGAAGTGGTGCTGGTTAGTTCGGGAGCTATCGCGGCAGGGCTGGAACCGCTTGGACTGACGAGTCGCTCAACAGATTTGGCAAAAAACCAGGCGGCGGCGGCAGTGGGACAGGGCTTACTGCTCAGCGAATACACTCAAGCCTTCGCCAAACACGGTGTATTGGTCGCTCAAGTTCTGCTCACAGTAGGCGATTTGGCGCGAAAATCCAGCTACACAAATGCGTTGAGCACGTTTGGCGCTCTCACCAGGTTGCGGGTTCTGCCAATCGTCAATGAAAACGACACGGTGGCAACCCGCGAGATCACCTTTGGCGACAATGACCGGCTGGCTGCACTCGTCGCAGAACTGGTGCACGCCGATGCCTTGGTGCTACTCAGCGATGTTGACGGGCTTTACACCACCCATCCAGACAAACCCGATGCGCGTCGAATAGATTTCGTGGCCGCACCCGACGAACTCGCTGTCGATGTTACGCAGTTGGGCACTTCGGGCGTTGGTCGCGGCGGTATGGCCAGCAAAATTGAAGCGGCAAGGCTAGCTACCAATGCTGGTATCCCGGTAGTTTTAGCCCGCTGGGATCAGGCGGAAACCGCGCTCGGAGGGGCTGACGTGGGCACAGCATTCGCTGCCACCTCCAAACGTCTGCCGCGCAGGTTGGGATGGCTAGCCGACGCTAGCCAGGCCAAAGGCCGACTCCACGTAGATTCTGGGGCGGTAAAAGCTCTCACTACCACACCGGCTTCTTTGTTAGCCGCCGGAATAAAGCGCATTGAGGGCAACTTTCGTGCGGGCGACCCAGTGGAGATTGTTGCAGGCGACGACGCCGTAATAGGGCGCGGTTTAGTCGGGTTTGATTCTGCGGTGCTGCCGGAGATGCTGGGACGCACCTCAACCGATTTGGCTGCCAGTCTTGGCGCAGAATATGCACGTGAAGTCGTTCACCGCGACGATCTGGTGTTGGCCAGTAGACGATAGCAGCCGCAAACAGTAGCTAAATGGGTAAGCTGAATCCATGACGTTTTCGCTTACCACTTCAGCATTCATCGACCAGGCCAAAGCCGCAAAGCGAGCCGCGAATATGCTTGCGGTTGCGACCAGAGATCGTAAAGACGCCGCGTTGGGCGTTTTGGCAGATTCACTGCTGGAACACCAAGACGCGGTGCTTGCCGCTAATGCAACCGACATCGAACGCGGGAAACAGGCTCAGATCGCCACAGCGCTGCTTGACCGACTCGCTCTGAATCCAGATCGTATCGCGGCCATGGCCGCTGGATTGCGGGAGTTGGCCGCGCTGCCCGACCCGATTGGTGAAGTGGTGCGAGGCTGGGATTTATCCAATGGCGTGCACGTCGATCAGCTCCGGGTGCCATTTGGCGTGGTTGGAATCATCTATGAGGCACGTCCGAATGTGACCACCGATGCCGCCGGTATTTGCTTAAAATCGGGCAATGCGGCGCTGCTGCGGGGTTCGTCCAGCGCATTGGCGTCAAATCGGGCTATCGTAGCTGCGCTGCGAAAAGGTTTAGAAACCTGCGGCCTGCCCGCTGACTGTGTTTCTTTGGTCGAAGGCGGCAGAGAAGCCACCACCGAGATGATGCAGGCGCGCGGGAAGATTGATCTGCTGATTCCACGCGGCGGCGCTTCGCTGATTGACGCGGTAGTGCGCGAATCACAGGTGCCGGTGATCGAAACGGGCACTGGAAATTGTCATCTCTTTGTTGATATGTCCGCAGATTTTGATATGGCGTTGACGATCATTCGCAATGCTAAGACCCAACGCCCGAGCGTCTGTAACGCGCTGGAGACGCTGCTGGTGCATAGCGAGATCGCAGCACAGTTCGTCCCGAAGGCTGTAGAAATGCTCACAGAATCTGGCGTGAAGCTGTACGGCAATTCGGCTGCTGTAGCCCTCGATACCCGAATTGCTCCCGCCGCGGCGGATAGCTGGGATGACGAGTTTTTGTCACTGGAACTGCGAGTAGCGGTGCTGGACGACCTGGACGCAGCTATCGCACATATCGGCGCACACACGTCAGGACATTCGGAAACCATCGTTACGAACAATCTGGACAGTAAACGGATTTTTGTAGCAAAAGTCGACGCCGCCTGCGTTCTCGTTAATGCGTCGAGTCGATTTGTAGATGGCGGCCAGTTCGGTTTTGGCGCCGAAATCGGCATCAGCACCCAGAAGCTGCACGCCCGTGGCCCAATGGCTCTGCCCGAAATGACCACCACCAAGTACGTGATTACCGGCGACGGCCAAGTACGCGGGTGACTGCACTTCGCAGACAAAACAAGAAACGGTAACCAGTAGGCGCAGAGGGTGCAAACCTCCAAAGAGAAGTCCTCCTGACCGAGAAACAACCCCCCAATTTGTCGTGCTGCGGACGGGTGCAAACCGTCTCGCAAACCAGCCACTACCTATTAGAGTATCCATAACCCGAATGCTGCGACTGACGCGCTGGATGACAAGAGTGAGTTGATACACAAACCTCAACTGATGTCGCGCCGGAAGGTCGTAAAGTAGCCGCCGATGGTGAACGCCAGGGCGTACCCAGCGAGGACAGCCAAAGCAATCGGCAACGACAATGTCTCCGACGGACTTGGCATCATGACCGAATACATGCTGACGCCGCTGATGGCATCGTTTACCGCACCTGGTAAATACTGTAAGAACTGGTAGTCCTCACCGGTGAACAGCGGGATCAATCGCAGGATTGGTTCTAAAAATTGGGTGAACCCCAGCAGGCCTACTATCGCGGCGATCTGGTTTTTTATCAAGGCTCCCAGCCCGACGCCGACCAATCCCCAGATCGTCATTGCTGCAACGACGCGCAAGAAGAACTCCCAGACTTTGGGTTCTTCCAGCCCAGTGATCTGATCAGTGAGAGCCAGAACTCCGCCACCAGCGGCGATACTTGTAGCCACCAGCACCACGCCAGTTAACGCTGCAAAAGGCAATGCGACTATTAATTTCGCTATGAGAACCCTTCCGCGACGTGGCTGTGCCAAGAAGGTTGGGGTGATCGTCTGATACCTGAATTCTGAATTGACGATGAGCGCGCCGAGGATAGCAGGGAATACGTAGCACAGCGACGCACCAGAGGAGTAAACGAACAGAGCGAATTCTTCACCCTGCGGCATCATCACCTCTTGTCCTGTCCCCATGTCACCCATCGTTTCAGCCATACTCGCCGCGAAGGCCAAGATGGAGTCAGTCATCGCCACATATCCAGCCACAATCAGGGTGAGTACCCACCAAAATTTCGTGGAGATTATCTTGCGGAATTCGCTGATCAAGGTACTCATGATGCAGCCTCCTGGTTTTCCGTCATCGCAAAGAAAACACTCTCCAAGGTTTGGCTTTGACTGCTCAACTGGTGTAGTTCCAGGTACTCCACGTAACAGACGTGGCCGATCTCTTGGGCGCTGGGCCCGACCACCTCAAAACCATAGCCTCTGCGATGGAAATTCCAGCCTCGGGTACGGCATAGAGTTTCAAAACCCTCCCCATATGCGGGTACGACAAACGTCTGTTCGCCAGCCATATCCGCCAGTTCCGATAGCGGCGAGGCGTGAACCAGCTTCCCTTTGGCAATAATGACCACGTCATCGACAGCCAACTGGACTTCGCTAAGCATGTGTGAAGAAATCAGGACGGCGCAGCCCTTGCTAGCCATTTCGCGCAGTAGCGACCGCATCCATGCAATACCCTCTGGGTCAAGGCCGTTGTTTGGTTCGTCCAGCAGTAAAACTTTGGGTTCACCCAGCAGTGTGGCGGCCAATCCTAGCCGTCCCCGCATTCCGAGCGAGAACTGTCCGACTGGTTTTTTGGCCGCATCGGCTAGCCCCACAAATTCGAGCACTTTGAGGCACTGTGCCTGTTTTGCACCTACCGCCGGTGCCAGCATCCGCAGATGGTCGATGGCTTTGCGCCCGGGATGAAAACTGGACGCCTCTAACGCCGCCCCGATTTGCTTCATCGGTTTGCCGATTTCCCGGTAACGCTTTCCATCAAACGTGACGTTGCCTGCTGTGGGTTTAATCAGGTCAAGGGCTGCGCGTAGTGTGGTAGTTTTTCCGGCTCCATTTGGCCCCAGAAAACCAGTAACTTTTCCGGGCTCAACGGTGAAACTGAGATCGTCAACCGCCTTTACCGAGCCAAATCTCTTAGTTAAATGGTTTATTTCAACTCTCATCTACCACCTACTTTCGTTACAGTTCCCATACCTCCAAAATGGCTTTGCGTATAAGCGCCTTGTCTCTATCGCTTTCGTCAGGCTTTGCGTGATAATCACTTGTATCACCACTTTTTTCACCGGGAAAATTTGTGCCTGGGTCATACCCTTTTATGGTGCCGTACTCCTTGAGTGTTTTTCCGGTCTTAAGGTCGATTATCGACACCGTCTTGTCAGTTCTATAGCCTCTTCTAACTCCAGACCCACCCTTCTCGTAGTAGGTGGCGATATAGACGTAAGAATAGGAAGTTTTGATCACATACCGAACTTCTTCAAGAGTATCGGGCAGAACTTTTGGTGGCAGTCCAGCCATTAGGTCGAGCTGTAGACGGTCGTCAGTCGCCAAGACGGCATACTTTCCCGTTGGCTTCGTCCCCATCCGAGCTGCTTCTTTTTCACTTGGCTTTTTAGATCGGAATCCCTCTTTACTCATTGTATTTTGCATGAAATTGATATATTCTGGCGTTCCGCTTTGCGCTAGGTTTTCGGACTGCGAGTAAAACTCGATAGCAACCTTCAAGTATTCAAGCTCTGCAGCGATGTCGCGGCTAGTGTCGAACACCTTCACATTGAAGTTTGCAAGATTTTCGTCCCAAAAAAAGTCGTCGCCACCAAAAAGATCAAGAGAAATGGTTGCTTCACCTGCTTGCTTTAGGTTTACAGACGTAAAAACTCCAACTGGGCCAGGTACTGGAAATCCATTGTTTTTGGCTTTCGTTACCGTTAGTATTTCTTCGTTTGAACTCTTCCAAGTAAATGGCACGTCATCTACGATAGGCGTCCAGGACCACGGTAAGTTTGTCTGAGCGTATTTAGTTTCCCTCCACGGTGCGTCAAAAAAAACACTAAATTCTCGCTTTCCAATCCGCATCGGTATGAATTCCTGAGAATAATTTTGAAATCTCGCGCCTTTCATCATGAAAGCCGCAGGCTCTCCAAGGTCTTGGTCGGAATAAACAATAATGCCAAAGCACTCTTGGTATATGTTTCCGTTGAGCATGGCGGAAAATACTACTTTGGACTCACCCGCCGAGACTCCAGTAAAGGCGAACCCATCATTTGTTAATACGGCTTTACCCGTTACTGTGGCCTCGTAGTCATTTTCCGTCAGACCATCAGGTATATGTGACAACTCGAGCTCAACCCGATCTCCGAGAGGAAAAATTTCGTAGGCAAGATCCCTGCCGCATCCGTATTCGATTAGTTTGAGTGTGTCTTCGGCGCCACATCCAGGCGCAAACCCCAGCAGCGAAGCTACCAAAAGAACAGACAGCGCCATTTGGCGAAGCCCTTTTCTCCACTGGAGATTTTTCCTGCGTGTATATGTAGTCCTCACCCAGACCATCCTACACTCGTTCCTATCTCCTGCCGGGAACCGACTCTCCACTAGGAGCTACTCGTTAATCGAGGCTAGTAATGGAACTCCTACTGGAAGTGGGATGTTTCGACTGCTATGTCATAGTCGGATTCATGCCTGAGCCAGCATTTCTTCTCGCTCTCGGACTGCATCCACGTCTGGGTTTACCTCAAAGACAATGCGGACTCCCAATGCTTGAGCGACTTTAGTAATCGTCTTGAATGATGGCGTACCATCAAAATGCAGTGATTTATATAACGATTCTCGCCCGACACCTGCGCGGTTTGCGATACGTGTCATACCTTGGGCTCTTGCCACATCGCCGAGTGCTGCTTGCAGAACATTTGGGTCATTGTCCTCAAGAGCTGCATTCAGGTAGGCCACAATGTCCTCGGCAGTTGCCAGATACTCACAAACATCCCAGGGCGACGTTTTGACACTCATTGCCACACAATCCATTGTATCCTACAGGATACTCCCTCCGCTAGTGCTGCTTGCTTCACAGTTGAACCAGTCCCTACAGGTGTGTTGAGTTGGAATAAATACGAGGCGAAATCGGAGTCTGAGGTGAACCGGTACACTTGATGTGCGCGTTGCACAGCTGCCAGAAGGGACGTGTTCGTGCTCCATCTAGAAGATGTCCGAAAGGTCTACCGTACTGGCGCTTTTACCCAGGCGGCACTCGATGGTGTCACCTTAACGTTCCGTGACAACGAATTCTCTACATTTTGTGGGTCGTTCGCCGCTTTCCTTGCTTTCGTGGATGATACCTCAAGTATTGGGGGCGGCCAATGGTAGCTAAGCGTTTAATCGTGGGAGTCTCGGGAGCTTCGGGAGTTCCGCTAGCAGTGGAAATCTTGAAGTCTCTGCGTTCAGCCTGCATAGAGAGCCACTTGGTCATCACTGATGCAGCTATACGCACCATATTTGTGGAGTCCGAGGTGACTCCCAAAGAATTATGTGACTTAGCAGATGTCGTGCACACAATTGACGACTTCAGCGCGCCCATAGCCAGCGGAAGCTTTCCAACCTGCGGAATGGTCGTGGTGCCGTGCAGCATGAAAACTCTGGCAGGAATCTGGTCTGGCTATAGCGACAACTTGCTGCTGCGTGCAGCCGACGTCACTCTAAAAGAGCAACGAAAGTTGGTTCTAGTAGTGCGTGAAAGCCCACTTTCGCAAATCCACTTGCGGAACATGCTTGATCTATCTCGGATGGGAGCGGTCATTTTACCGGCCATGCTCAGCTACTACGGCCAGCCGAAAACCATTGATGATGTTGCAAAAAACATTGTTGGCAAAGTCTTTGACCAATTTGGACTCGACTACCCTGATTTCGCAAGATGGCAAGGTTAAGTCAGGCTGTAGCAGGTTGGCTAGCTACTACCAACTTGCAGCCCATTCGAGCAGGTAGCTAGCTCAAGCCGAAGCCACCGACAACTCCAAGAACGACGGTTGCCCTTTAGTGTGAAATACGCTGTTATGTGTGATCGGCAGTGTTCCGGTCACCGCGGCAGCTTTTGATAAACCGCAGCTATTGCGATCATACTTCGGGAAGTTAGAACTAGAGATGTCGAGCCGGATGCGGTGTCCTGCTGCGAAATGATAGGCAGTGTGGGACAGGTCAATGCGAACTTGGTAGATCACACCAGGTTCGGCATCGGTCGGCTGTGCCAGAGATTCCCGGTAGCGCAGTCGAATGATACCGTCGACAACGTTCTTGGTTCTTCCATCCGGCCAAACATCGACAAGCTTAGCTGTGAAATCGGTGTCAACCGCCGATGAGGAAGCGTGCAAGACGACTCCAACTGGCCCAATGGCATCAATTGGGGTTTGTAGCGGGTCTGTGGTGTAACACAATACGTCTGGGCGCAGTTCTACCTGACGTTGATCTCTTGGACCGGAATTGGCTCCAACATGTAAACCAGGTAGAAAAGTTGCGCCACCCACGGTCGGAACTGGCAGAGCTGGATCATAATCGAAGCTGTCTGATGGCTCGTCACTAGGTAACATTTGCGACAGGACGCCATCACCACTATTTGAGTTTGCCCGTCCGCGAGAGTGTAAGTACAGCCGTAAGAGTTCGCTGTTTGGCGGAGGCCAAGAATCGAATTCTTGCCACCTGTTCGCGCCCATTACAAACACCCGGACTGAAGGGTCTTTGTCGGCGCCATTTTCTATTCCGCGCAGGCTATGGTCGAACCAACGTAGTTGAGCGCCTGTTAGGTCGAAATGGTTCACGTCTGCTTTCACCCCAAAAGAGTGCTCAGGGAAGTGGCCACCATAAACCCCGTGAGCCCAAGGGCCGATTGTCAGCCGCTGTAGTGTCCTCGCTTGAGTCGAGCCACCACGTTGGCTCATGCCAATGAAGTTACGACAGGTACCAGCTAGAAACAGGTCATACCAACCGCCAATGTTGAACGCTGGCACCATAACTTGGTGGTAGAACTCTTTTGGTGCCACAGACTTCCAGTAATCGTCGTAGCGATCGCGTTCCACCCAGTCCAAATAGTAAGGCGCAAACCTGCCCACGGTAGGTGCGGTCGCTAGTGGCAGGTGGTGGTATAACTGCTCAGTGTT
>WRJP01000005.1 GCA_009778535.1 Propionibacteriaceae bacterium
TGAATAGTTCATCACCGCAGTGCCCTGAAAATCCGGAACGGGCGCTACTTCAAGTTTAAAATCCAAGGTGCGCCACGAAAGGGCACCAAATTGGTTGGCAAAATACTTATCAAGTGGGCCGGTGTAAACCACAGGAACGTTGCCGACCACTGTTGATTTATTTAATGGCTGTAAAACATCAAAGAAATCGGTGTTTAATCGCACATCGATTTTCGGGTGATCTGCCATTCTGTTGAGCCATGCGGTGTATCCATCAACAGGCAAGCCTTCATGGGTGTCAGAAAAGTACCTATTGTCATAGGTATAGCGGACGGGCAGCCTGGAGATGATTTCTGGACCCAACTCTCTCGGATCAGTCTGCCACTGCTTTGCAGTGTAGTTCATGAAAAACGCCTCGTATAGCGGCCTCCCTATCAGAGAAATCCCTTTTTCGACGAAATTCGTAGGCTCCTTGCCGTCAAGTTCTCCCGCTTGGGCAGTAATAAGCTTTCGGGCAGCCTCAGGGGTCAGTTGGGAACGGAAAAATTGGTTAATAGTGCCGAGATTTACCGGCATCGGAAATACTTCGCCGCGATGTGTCGCATACACCCGGTGCACATAGTTAGTGAATTCGGTGAACTGGTTAGCATAAGCCCACACTAATTCGTTCGAGGTATGAAAAAGATGCGCCCCATATCGGTGGTATTCAATCCCGGTTACGGGCTCGACCTCACTATAGGCGTTACCGCCAATGTGGTTTCGACGCTCTATGACTTTCACCCGCAGACCTAGGTCATTTGCAGCACGCTCAGCCACTGTTAGGCCAAAAAGGCCCGAACCAACAACCAAAAGATCCATGGTGCCTTCCTTAGTTAAATCGGTAATAACGTCGAGCCAGGCGGTAACCGGTTATTGATAATCTCCGCAAGAATCTACCAGGAACGTTCGTCCCAAAAATCGCAGGTTGGTAACGATACAATTTGCCCCGCAGCTTCGGGTCAATGGAATCGATTTCACGCCACATTTCGTCGCGTTGCGCAAATGCTTCCGGAGTATCAGCCAGCACTGCATACATGCACGGCGCGGCGACGACTAGCCCCAAATGCCTTATCATGTATTTTGCGAGTTTCCTATTAGCTACCTGTTCTGGTAGCTGAAATGCCTTCACCATAAATAGCGTTACGCGAACCAACTCGTCCAACCTGCGTATTTGAGTCTGTTCGTTAACTGATTGGTCATCGCGGCCAATGAAATATCGATACAGATCGACCGGCAGATAGTAAAGCGTTTCTACAAATGGCAATGGGACGTAGGCAAAAATGTTGTCGACGTAAAAAGTATGCTCTGGCAACTCCAGGCCGCTATCACGTAGCACCTGGGTACGATAGGTGAGCGAGTGCATCAAGAGGTTTTGCCCAAGTTTAAATGATCCGAGCTCATTCCAAGTAAAAATCCGGTTACGGTGCAGCGCGCCACGATAATGAATCACCTTGCGGGTACCAGTTGTGGTGTGTTCATAGACGTAATTGGTGATCATCAGGTCAACCGGACTGCCGCTGTTGATGAAACGGCGAAGTTTGCTCAGCGTCAAGTTGAGGGCGGCACGGTCGAGCCAATCATCAGAGTCAACTACGTGAAGGTAGACACCGGTGGCCTCCCGCAGTCCCGCCATAACAGCTCCACCATGTCCCTTGTTCTCCTGGTGGATTACTTTGATGATGTCGGGATAGTCGTCGTGCCACTTATCGGCCTTCTCAGCGGTATTGTCCTTTGTCGAACCATCGTTAACGATGATGATCTCAATGTCGCGCGAACCAGTAAGCAGCGAGCCAATGCAGTGATCCATGTACTCTGCCGAGTTGTAGCACGGGACAACGAATGTGATGGTTTTGTGGTTCTGGTACGGATTCAATGCACTCTCTCCGTTGGCAGCAGGGAAACTATCAGCGTTTTTGCCATAGTTTCTCAATCCTCGAATGGTACGCCTGCTGTCTGCACACGCAGGCAACAATAGTTTAGTTGTTTCTTAGGCATGGCGCGAAAAACAGCGCCTCGCCAGTTGTCCACCATTGATACACCTCGGCACTCAATCAGCATGGGCGCGGCGAATGTCTGCAAGCATTTCTGCTTTGTCTTGTGAGCGTGGCAGCGAAACAGCTTCCATCCAGTCGGCGACTTGGGGGCAACCAGCCTCACGCAAGCCTGCAATGATGCGTTGAATCTGTGCTGGCGTTTTGTTCTGGCTCATCTTTGCCTTAGCTTCAACTCTTTCAATCTGAAGTTCCAGACCAACCATCGCAGGCAGCAATTTCGCTAAAAGCTCTTGCGAAAATGATGACGGGTCAAAATCTGGCTCTAAAGCAACCGAGTGAGTCATAACCTGCTCGGTGATCCAATCCGGGTCATTGTGGATGTGCAACGTTCCATACGCATGCAGCACCAGATAGTTCCAGGACGCAGCTGGACTGGGATTATCCGCGTCAAGCAGCCAAGCCGCCCGGATGAAAGCATCCGCCCCATGCAAAATCGCTACTGCTGGGGCTTGATCTAGCTGCGCCAGTGGATTGATCTTGGCAATGTGAGTCGATAACGAACCTTTCCCCGCAACATTTGAATAATGCAATGGCAGGAAACTAGCTTCCAAACCACCGGGTGTGGATGCGACCAAATCTGCTACTCGGCAATGTTCCAAGAACGCGGAAGCTTCAGCATCGTTCATGCGGAAATGATTCGGAATATACATCAGTCTTCTCCTATCGCAGCGAACGCGGCTTCCAATAACGATTCGTCGATTTCGGCAGCCAAATGCGGCTGAGCTAACCCTTTCAACACCACCATACGCAGCCCGGCACCTCTGGACTTTTTATCCGATGACATAGTTTTGCGCAGTGCCTCCCAAGCAGCATCCCGGTAGCTAATCGGCAGACCAGCGCCCGAAAGAATTTCACGATGTCGCTGCACCAAAGCTGCATCAACCAAACCCATCCGATAGGCAACTTCGGCAGCGAATACCATCCCGATAGAAACTGCTTCGCCATGGCGTAGCGAAAAACCTGCTGCACGCTCAATTGCGTGGCCGAGAGTATGTCCGTAGTTGAGAATCTCGCGGCTAACTCCTGGCTCTTGTGTGAGCCGCTCTCGAAAATCCGCAGCAACTACATCGGCTTTGACACTGATTGCTCGTCTAATCAATTCTTGGGTCTGTTCTTGGCCAGCGAATGCGCCCTGCTGGTCAGCGGCGAAGCTGTCCAGGATTTGCGGGTCGGCTATGAAGCCAGTTTTCAATATCTCGGCAAAACCCGATTGCCAATCTCGCAGCGACAGGCCACCCAGCAGGTCAAGATCGGCAAAGACGGCTTTCGGTTCACTAAACGCCCCGACCAAATTCTTTCCAGCTTCCAGATTGATGCCAGTTTTTCCACCCACCGCAGCGTCAACCATCCCCAGCACCGTCGTAGGAACCGCAAAAAAACTCACTCCCCGCAACCAAGTAGCGGCAGCGAATCCAGCTAAATCGGTTATCGCTCCCCCACCAATACCAGCTATCGCATCCGAGCGAGTAACACCAGCATTCGCCAGTTCGTTCCAACAGTGCGTCAAAACCTGTGGTGTCTTTCCAGCTTCGGCGTCTGGGACTTCAATGAAAACCGTGTCGGTTTCCAAACTTGCGCCTACTCGCTGCGCTAAGTGGCGTTGTTTCGACGAACAGATGATTGCCAGCCGTCTAATCCCATGCAGATATTGCGGCCAAATAGCCCTGACCTGGTGTCCGATGTGTACCAGATAGGGGTTCTGGGTGTTGACCAGCACCTGGTCTGCGGTACTCAGCGTAACCGCCTCTCGTTAAGTCGGGACAGGTAGTTTTGGAGGTTGGCCTTGGTTTCGACCAGTGAGTCTCCCCCAAATTTTTCCAGTACGACTTCGGCTAGCACCAATGCGACCATAGCTTCGGCTACTACTCCAGCAGCAGGCACTGCCGTAAGATCAGAACGTTGATGATGTGCTACCGCCGAAGCTCCACTGCTGACATCGATGGTACGCAAGGCCTTCGGAACGGTGGGAATCGGTTTCATCGCGGCACGAAGTGTCAGAATCTCGCCATTGGAAATCCCGCCCTCAATCCCGCCAGCGCGATTAGATGTACGAACTATCCGCTGCTCAATGCGTGTTATTTCGTCATGTGCAGCGCTGCCTGGCAACCGAGCCAGTTCAAAACCTGATCCGATTTCTACACCTTTGATAGCTGGAATCCCCATTAAAGCTCCAGCCAACTTCGCGTCCAAGCGGCGATCTTGCTGCGCATGCGAACCTAGCCCAGGAATCATGCCGTACGCCAGAACCTCAACGACTCCGCCCAGGGTTTCACCAGCAGCTTTGGCTAGCTCGATTTGTTCTCGCATCAACTTTGACGCTGCGTCATCAAAACACCGCAGCGGATCAGTATCGATGCGCGGCAAGTCTTCCGGTGTCGGTAAAGCACTGTCGTTTTGTGTAACTGACCCCAACTCGACGACATGCGAAAGAATCTGAATTCCGGCTACCTGCTCCAAAAAAGCAGCAGCTACACACCCGAGAGCTACACGGGTGGCAGTCTCCCTAGCCGAAGCGCGTTCCAGGATTGGGCGCGCCTCGGCAAAGCCGTATTTTTGCATCCCTGCTAAATCGGCATGCCCGGGGCGCGGCCTGGTCAAGGCAGAAGCCTTCTCGCCGTCGTGAGCGGTGACAGTAATGGGGTCGGGTGACATCACGTCCTGCCATTTTGGCCACTCGGCGTTTGCAATCATAATCGCAATCGGCGAACCCAACGTAAAACCGTGGCGAACCCCAGAAAGGAGCGTCACTGCGTCAGTTTCTATCTTCATTCGGGCACCGCGGCCATACCCCAAACGTCGCCGCGCTAGCTGGTGTTGAATATCGGCAGTGCAAAGCTGCACTCCGGCAGGGATGCCCGCTACAACTCCGATCAGCGCGGCACCATGCGACTCACCCGCAGTCAGATAGCGCATGGTCTTTTAACGGTCTTTTCCGAAGCAAATTCGGTAGTTTTCATCAGTTTCCTGGCACCAGTTTTGATATTTCTTCACCGAAGCGTCATGACCTTTTTTATCGTCGTTGAAGTCTGTTTCCCCAGTAGCTGGATTCACAACGCACCAAAAGAGCCACTTGCCAGCTTCGGGGTTAATCGCAGCTTCCAATGCTTTCTTGCCAGGGTTAGCAATCGGTCCTGGGGGAAGTCCTTTGTACATGTAAGTGTTGTATGGCGAATCTGTCTTGCGATCTGCGGCTGTGGTCGCAATGACACCCTTTTTCTTCACTGCGTATGAGACCGTTGAGTCCATCTCCAACTTCTGACCCTTTTTGAGCCGGTTGTAGATGACACGCGCGGCCTTGGCTCGATCCTCGTTGCGGTTAACTTCGCGTTCGATAATACTTGCCACGATCACCAGATCGTATGCGGTCAGCTTCAAACCTTCAGCTTCGCTAAGTTCTTTAGCTCGTGCTTCAATGTCCAACCCTTTGACGACAGAATTGAATTGCTTTGTTGCCATCTTTACCACATCGAGAGCTTTTGGTTCACTGGGAATTTCGTAAGTATCTGGAAAGACGAAGCCTTCTGCGGTTGTTGCTTTCTTCGCCCAAGAAGGCAAACTCAAGTCTTTAATATTTTTGGCTGCAAAGACGGCTTCAAAGTCTTTTTCAGGCAGTTCGGTTGCCTTTGCAAGCGGCGCGACATAGTCCAAGAGCCAAAGCCCTTCGCGCAATGTGACCCGATTGTGAATCTGGTTCGCGTTATCGAGCAACATGTGCAGCGCAACTTTTGACGATATTTGAACAGGCAAAAGGTAACGTCCGGCCTGAATTTTCCCAGCATCCTGGTTCCTGTCGTGTTCTTTAGTGAACGCTTTTACCGTCTTGATCACGTTGTTTTGCACTAAAATTTCGGCAATCTTTGCACCTGTGGAACCAGAAGGAATCGCTATTTCCACCTTGGCATTGTCTTTTCCGTCGCCTTCATAGTCGTCAGCGGTTTTGAACTCTGTCCAACTGTTGCTTGCCCAATCATAAACAACGTACACTCCGGCTCCCAGCACCCCGACAGAAACAAAGATCGCCAGTAGGGCGCGGAACCGCAGCCAGATTTCTCGGCCTGAGAATTTCCCGGTATGTGGGTCACGTAGGTTCCTAGTTAAGAAAGTTGCCATCACCTGAGTCCTTCACCAAATAGTGTCCCGTGCGCTTCGCCTGTTCTTCGCTCAAATGCTACAGCCTGCTCTAAAATCGCTACCGCAGCCGCTTGATCGACAATCTTGCGTTGTGCGCGAGAGTTTTTTTCAGCCTCGTGTAACAGTCTACTCGCATAGGCCGAAGATAGCCGTTCATCGACGATGCGTAAAGGCACGTCGCCCAAGACCTCATGCAATTCGGCGGCGACATTTTCCATAGCTTGTGCGGCGATACCGCTGCGTCCAGCTAAATCGTGTGGCATACCAAGCAGCACTTCAATCGGCTCATATTCAGCCACTAGCTGCTGCACCCGTCGTATCGGGTCATGCCGCGTTGCGATGGTTTCCACCGGATAGCACAAGATCGCTTCCGGGTCACAAGCGGCGACCCCGATTCGGACTTTGCCCCAATCCAACGCAAGTCTGGTACCACTACGGAAAGTCATTAAGTCTGCAATTCGTCTCGAATCGCTGCAAGCGCTGAATCTGCCCCGGCTGCGTCCGTGCCGCCGCCTTGAGCTATGTCGTCACGACCTCCGCCTTTGCCGCCCATTTTTGCGGCAGCGATACTCACCAAAGCACCAGCTCTAGCACCCAATTGCCGAGCTGCCGACGTTGCAGTGACGATCATTGCAGGTTTAGCGTCGCCCCCGATCAGCGCAACGACACCGGCTCTGCTCCCTAGGGTTTCTCGTATTTTTATCGCCAGTTCCCGCAAGTCTTCAGTGCCAACGCCTGGGAGAATCTTGTTGACGAAAACGTAATCGGCAATGTTCGCGGCCTCATTCACCAAGGAAGGAACCGAGTCAAACAGTTGCTTGGCTTTTAGTAGACCCAGTTCCTTTTGCGTAGACTTCAAATCGGCAACCAATTTCTGCACCCGTGAAGTTAGCTGATCTGGTTGAGTTTTCAGCATTTGGGCTAAATTCGTTACTAATGCACGTTCAGCAGCGAGTTGATTGAAGGCATCTTGTGAAACTAGCGCCTCCACCCGCCGGATGCCTGAACCAATCGAAGATTCACTAACCAATGACAGCAGGCCAATCTCGCTAGTCCGTGAAACGTGGGTGCCGCCGCAAAGTTCCCGCGACCAATCTGAGCCAAACTCAATTACCCGTACGATGTCGCCATATTTTTCCCCAAACATGGCTTGCGCACCCATCGCCTTTGCTTGAGCCAGTGGCATCTGGGAAGCCGTCACTTCATAGTTGGCTTGAATGGCCTGATTAGAGAGCCCTTCTAATTCCTGTTGCATTGCCGCCGTCAGGGCTTGCGGGTTGTTGAAGTCAAAACGTAAATAGCCCGCACGGTTGTACGAACCCTGTTGATGCGTAGCTGGCCCCAAAATCTGTCGCAGTGCCGCATTCACGATGTGTGTCGCGGTATGAGCCTGGCAGGCGCCGTGACGGGTGAGAGGATCGACATTAGCTGATACTTCTAAACCGGTTTCCAGTTGGCCGTCGCTCACCTTTACCGTGTGAACGCTTAGTCCGCCCACTGGCTGCTGCACGTCAAGCACTTCCAGGGTTAAACCGTTGGCAGTGATAACGCCAGAATCGGCATCTTGCCCGCCAGCTTCGGCATAAAACGGAGTCTGATCTAAGACGACTTCAACAGTTTCACCAGCGGCAGCAGAAGTGACCAGCTTTCCGTCAGCAATCACGCCTAGCACTTTGGCTGGTGCGCTCAAGTCGGTATATCCCAAGAATTGGGTCTCTCCTTGGTCGCGTAATTCACGATATGCCCCGGTAGCTTGCGTGCCGCCTTTCTTGGCGCGGGCGTCTGCTTTGGCACGATCTTTTTGTTCTTGCATCAAACGCTGGAATCCAGCGATGTCAACCTCTAAGCCAGCTTCATTGGCCATCTCCACTGTGATGTCGATGGGGAAACCGTAGGTATCGTGCATCTCAAAGGCTCTATCGCCGGGAACGGCTCGACTGACCGCCGCAGCAGTAGCCACTTTATCGGCAACTCGCTGCCGCACATTTCCGACCGCTAAATCGAAGAGTTTTTTGCCAGCTTCAAGCGTCCTGCGGAAAGCCTCCTCCTCGCCGTAGGCAGTTTGGGAAACCCGTGGCCATTGGTCTTCGATCTCTGGATAAGACATTTGCATTAACTCTTTGCTGACGGGCAGCAATTCGGGCAGCACTGGGTCTTTCACACCCAGCAGCCACATCGCTAACACACTGCGGCGCAGCAAACGGCGCAGCACATAGCCGCGCGCCTCGTTTCCCGGGGTAACTCCGTCTGTCATCAACATCAATGCCGAACGCACATGGTCGGCTACTACACGCAACCGGACATCTGACGGCGTGTTAGCGTGTCCGTATTTCTTGCCAGTCAGTTCGGCGGCTTTTTCAAGCACGGGGAACACTTCGTCAATCTCATACAGATTGTCCACGCCTTGCAGCAAATACGCGACGCGTTCCAGCCCCATGCCCGTGTCGATATTTTTGGCTGGGAGCGGACGGGCAATATCAAAGTCATCTTTGGCGCGTACCGCCGACAGTTCTTCCTGCATGAAGACCAGATTCCAGATTTCCAAGAAACGGTCTTCGTCTACTACCGGCCCACCATCGGGCCCGTATTCGGCGCCGCGATCAATGTAAATCTCCGAGCAGGGACCTCCGGGCCCAGGCACTCCCATATGCCAGTAGTTATCCTTAATCCCCCGCGCCTGAATTCGTTGCGCAGGCAGTCCTGCCACGTCACGCCATAGCTGTTTAGCTTCTTCGTCTGAGGGTAGAACCGTGACCCAGATTTTGTCTGGATCAAAACCGAAGCCGCCCCGGTCTTGCGGCGTTGTGATTAGCTCGAAGGCGTAGCTGATCGCGCCTTCTTTGAAGTAGTCGCCGAAGGAGAAGTTGCCGTTCATTTGGAAGAAGGTGCCGTGTCTGGTGGTCTTGCCGACTTCTTCGATGTCAAGGGTACGAACACATTTTTGGACGCTGGTGGCTCGCCGATACGGCGCAGTTTCAGTTCCCACGAAGTACGGTTTGAACTGCACCATTCCGGCATTTACGAAAAGCAGGGTCGGGTCGTTATAAACCAGTGGGGCGCTGGGGACGATTACATGATCTTTCGATGCAAAAAAATCCAAGAAACGCCGCCTGATTTCGGCAGTCTTCATCGCTCATCCTTTGTGATAGTTGGGAATTCTTGGTCTGGGAAATGAAGTAACGAGGCGTCGCCACTTCGATGGTGGCGGGTTCAGTCCTCGATCTCCATTAGTTCACGAAGTTCGGCTTCCCGTTCGTCCATTGCTGACTTCATAGTTGAGATGAAATCTGAAGCCCGCATTGACAACTCGCGTTGCATGTTTGAAGCTCGATCAGCTATTGCCTTCGGGGTGTATTTCTCGAAGATTTCTTTGCCTTTCAGCACCAGCAATGCAGTGACGCCAATGCCAACTCCGAACCAAAACAGTCGCTTGCCCATCACTTTTCCTTCTTCGAGCTCTTCTTGGATGCTGGTTTATCTGATACGGCTTTCCGTACCCCGTATGACAGTGCTGCTGCTTTCACCATTGGCCCGCCCAGCGTGCTGCGGAACGCGGTGGTGAGTTTTGCTGCGTTGTCGGTCACTTTGACGGCATTCCCACTGATCTTTGATACGTCTTTAGTGACTACGGCGAGATTAGTTATTTCTTCGTTGATCGCCTGCACGGTTCCGCGGGCTTCTTGCAGGATCGGTACCGAATTGTGACCCATGTCGCGGATAGCTAAGCGCAGTTCTTCCAAAACTCTGCCTAATTTCAACAGCGGGACGGCACTCAACGCCACCAGCACCACAAATGCAATGGCAGCAATCAGACCAGCGATTTCACCAGGCCCCATATCTACATCCCCCTTTTCTGCGGCTTACAGTCCTTTGAACAAACGCAGGCAGTTATACCGGCACCATCTTACCTGGTTGGGCGCAACCTGGGCACCGCCCTACTCCCGCTGATTACCGCCGTCCCGGTGGCCCGGTGCAAACCATAGGTTTGTGTATCGAAACCAAGGACGGTGTATCGATCCTGCGACTGAAGCGAAGGATGACGCAGGGCTATGACACCTGCCGTTACCCGGTGGAACCTGGTGGTAGATCAGCGTTCGGGGTACGACCTAAGAGTTGTTCGAGCAAGTTGAGGCGTTCGGCGAGCATAGCCTCGTTTCCGTGTTCAGTTGGGGAATAGTAGCGGGCTTGCTCCAACACATCGGGTAGATAGCGTTGCTGCGCGACCCCGTGTTCATAGTCATGGGCGTATCGGTAGTCGACGCCATGTCCGTACGCTGTCGCCGCAGCGTAATGCGCATCGCGTAAATGTGGTGGAACCAGGCCGATCTTTCCGGCTCTGACATCCGCTAACGCATTATCGATGGCAATAATGACGGCATTAGATTTTGGAGCCAGGGCAGCGGCGATTGTGGCATGTGCCAAGTTGATTCTGGCTTCTGGCATCCCGATCAGTTGGGCCGCTTGAGCAGCAGCCACACAGGTCTGCAAAACCGTAGGCGCAGCCATGCCGATATCTTCACTGGCCAAGACAATTAATCTGCGTGCGATGAAACGCGGGTCTTCCCCTGCTTCGATCATTCGCGCCAGGTAGTGCAATGCTGCTTGTACGTCTGAACCCCGCACGCTCTTTATGAAGGCGCTGATCACGTCATAGTGCTGATCGCCATCACGGTCATATCGCACCGCTGCTTTGTCGACCGCCTGTTGCAACGCTAAAGCCGTGATCACCGTGGGAGAATCAGCGCCGGGTTCGGACAGAGCGGTTGCACTTGCAGCTGCTTCCTCAAGGTAAGTCAAGGCGCGGCGGGCATCTCCACCCGCTAATCGAACTAACGTGTCGAGCACCTCAGATTCCAGCTGATATTTTCCATCCAATCCGCGTTCAGATGCCAGCGCCCGTTCCAACAATTCAGCAATGTCGGAATCGGCAAGTGGTTGCAATGTCAAAAGCAGAGAGCGGGAAAGTAGCGGAGAAATCACCGAAAATGCCGGGTTTTCGGTAGTGGCGGCAATAAGGGTTACTACCCTATTTTCAACCGCAGGCAGTAACACATCTTGTTGCGTTTTCGAAAAACGGTGAACTTCGTCGATGAATAAAACCGTGCTGCGGCCACGAGCAAGCTCTTTGCGTGCTATGTCAATTTCTCTGCGTACATCTTTCACGCCGGCGGTAACTGCGGACAGTTCCACAAAATGTCGGTTGCCAGCTTGGGAAACTATTGCGGCGACAGTGGTCTTCCCGACCCCAGGAGGCCCCCACAAAAACACCGACATCGGTTGGTCAGTGGCGGCTAAACGCCTCAGTGGTGAACCTGCCCCCAGCAGGTGCTGCTGCCCCACCAACTCGTCGATGGTGCGTGGCCGCATCCGAACTGCCAGCGGAGCGTTTGTCGCACTTGAAGCACCTAGTGACCCAGGTGCCAGCGGTATTGAACCGGTCAAGTTACCAAACAGATCTTCTTCCACCCCAACACCCTAGCTCTTTAATTCTCCGGCTGGATGTACTTTTGGGTTGAAATGAAGGGCGCAACAGAAGTGGCTATGTTTATCAGCTCACCTCATCCAAAGAAAAACCTAGTCTTTGCCTAACTTCATCAAGAGATGACAGCACCGCTTGGCCATTTTGAATGCTTTCAACCTGTTCCAAGATGCCCTGCTCCCACTCGATACGATCTAGTTGAGCTTCAATGGCTTCACGTATGTACACGCTCTTGGAACGCCGCGTGCGCTTGGCTAGCACATCCAAGCGCTCAGCCAATCCAATCGGAACCCTAACAGTTAGCGGATATGTGGATACCATGTATACAAGTATACATCTCCTCATTAGCGGGAGCTAACGTCTTCTAAATGGAAGTACTGTGGTAATCAGCGGGAAAAACTCACGCTTGGGCTGGTGGCGTATCAACCCCGGCTTCGAGGCGTTGCTTGGCGCTGATCGGAGCTGGAGCCGCAGTGAGCGGGTCATAGCCGCCACCAGTCTTGGGGAAGGCGATGACATCGCGTATCGAGTCCGTCTTGGAAAGCAGTGCACAGATACGATCCCAACCGAACGCGATGCCGCCATGCGGCGGTGCCCCGAAAGCAAAGGCATCCAGCAAAAACCCAAACTTTTCCTGAGCTTGCTCGGTGGTGATCCCCATCACCTTGAAGACTCGCTCTTGAACTTCACGGCTGTGGATACGGATAGAGCCGCCACCGATCTCATTGCCATTACAAACCATGTCATACGCGTATGCCAAGGCGGAGCCGGGATCAGCGTCAAAGGTATCGATGAACTCTGGCTTGGGTGAAGTAAAGGCGTGATGAACTGCCGTCCAAGAGCCCTCACCTACCGCGACATCTCCCGCAGCGGTAGCATCAGCTGTTGGTTCAAACAGCGGCGCATCAACGACCCACAAGAAACTCCACGCATCTTCATCAATCAGATTTAACCGTGATGCTATTTCGACCCGAGCAGCCCCCAGTAACTCCTGCGACTTCTTCTTCGCTCCGGCAGCAAAGAAAATACAATCGCCAGGTTTTGCTCCGGCTGCTTGCGCTAGCCCTGCACGTTCGGCATCGGAAAGGTTCTTGGCTACCGGCCCACCAAGCTCACCATCTTCAGCAATCGTGACATAGGCAAGTCCGCGCGCCCCGCGCTGTTTTGCCCACTCTTGCCAAGCATCGAAGGTGCGTCTGGGTTGCGCTGCCCCACCAGGCATTACCACCGAGCCGACATAGGGGGCTTGAAATACTCTAAATTCCGTACTGGCGAAAAGCGGCGTCAACTCTGAAATCGGAAGCTCGAACCGTAAATCTGGCTTGTCAGAGCCGTAACGATCCATTGCTTGCGAATATGACATCCGCGGCAGCGGAGTTGGAATGTCGTATCCAGCCAAAGCCCAAACTGCCTTAATCACCGCCTCGCCAACCTCAATAACGTCTTCTTGATCAACGAAGCTCATCTCAATATCGAGCTGGGTGAACTCTGGCTGCCGATCAGCCCGAAAATCCTCGTCACGGTAGCAGCGCGCAATCTGGTAGTAGCGTTCCATGCCAGCAACCATCAGTAACTGCTTAAAGAGTTGCGGACTCTGCGGCAGTGCATACCAGCAACCAGGAGCCAACCGAGCCGGTACTACAAAATCCCGAGCGCCTTCCGGGGTGGAACGAGTGAGCGTTGGAGTCTCAATCTCCACAAAATCTCTAGAATTCAGGACTTCACGAGCGGCACGATTGACCTGTGACCGCAGCCGGATAGCTGCCGCGGGAGCCGGTCGGCGTAAATCAAGATAGCGGTACTTCAACCTGGCTTCTTCACCAACGTTAACCCGTTCATCAATTTGGAACGGCAAGGGCGCAGCAGGATTCAACACCGTCAACTCCTGGCAGGCTACCTCAATCTCGCCGGTGGGAATGGTCGGATTGACCGTGTCTGCCGAACGCTTTTCGACGACACCGCGCACCTGGATGCAGTACTCATTGCGCAACGAATGGGCACCTGACGCTTCCAGCATGTCGTCACGGATAACGACTTGAGAAATTCCAGACGAGTCCCGCAGATCGATGAAAGCCACCCCGCCCAAGTCACGGCGCTTGTCTACCCAGCCCGCGAGCGTCACTTCCGTGGCTGTATCTGCGGCAGTTAGTTCTCCGGCAAAGTGTGTTCTCAGCATTATTTCTCCAAATGTTCCGCTGTTAGCTTAAGAATGAATGATCTGTGGGTGTAAGTCGGCAGGCGGCGGGCACCAGCTATCAAGATCAATTTTGAACTGTTCCCCGCTGCGTATGTCCTTGATTTCCCCGCCGGAAAACAAGACGTAAGGGATGCCGCGCCGATCAGCATGACGAATCTGTTTGCCAAATTTGTCAGCCGTTGGGGATACCTCGGTTGGAATGCCGCGCGACCGAAGTTTTGCGGCAAGAGTGATCGCGCCTGCTCTTTCTGCTTCGCTGTCGACAGCCACCAGCACAGCGGTAGGAACCGAACGCGAAGCGCGCAACACCCCAGCGCCGAGTAAAGGCACCAGAATCCGACTCACCCCGATTGATATGCCCACGCCTGGATAAGTGTTTTTGCCATCACTTGCCAGTGAATCGTAACGACCGCCCGAGGCGATAGAACCTAGGCTTTCAAAGCCCTGCATTGAGGTTTCATAAACGCTTCCGGTGTAGTAATCCAGCCCACGGGCGATAGCCAGGTCAACTACTAAGGAGCCCGGACGCAGCCCGGACGCTGTTTGCACGACCGCCGCTAATTCGTCCAATCCTTCCTCCAAGAGCGGATGAGACACGCCGAGCTTGTGTACCTCGTCAACAAACGACGCGTCAGAGCCAGTGATGGAAGCCAATTGCAGGCAAGCGTGGGCTGCCGCCTGGGACATTCCCACTTCAGCGATTAGCAACTCCACAACTGCGTCTGCGCCGATCTTGTCGAGCTTATCGACGCGCTGCAGAACCGCCATCGGCTCGTCTACTTCCAAACCCCGGTAGAAACCTTCCGATAGTTTCCGGTTGTTAACTCGCATCGTCGCCTTCGGCACTTTGAAATCTTGATGCAACTTTTCCAAGACCTCGCCCATCACCAATGGAAGCTCGACGTCGTGGTGCGGCGCAAGCACCCCTTGTCCGACAACATCTATGTCAGCTTGCAGAAATTCCCGAAAACGGCCGGTTTGGGGACGTTCACCGCGCCAAGCCTTTTGGATTTGGTAACGTCGAAATGGAAAATCCAACTTTCCAGCGTTCTCAATGACATAACGGGCGAAAGGTACAGTCAAGTCGAAGTGCAGCCCAAACTCTGCTGGAGCGTCAGCGGCAGCATGGATGCGCTTTACCGCGTACACCTCTTTGTCGATTTCGCCCTTGCGTGTCAGGTCGGCGATGGTTTCAAAAGCTCTGGTTTCAATAGAAGCGAAACCGTGCAACTCGAATGTGTCCTGAAGTGCAGCTAACACCTGCTGCTCAACGATGCGCTCTGCGGGCAGAAACTCTGGAAATCCTGATAGTTTTGCGCGTGCCATCAGAATCTCCTGGCCAAAAACTCCGGTTGCAGGTAGGGGTTCTGCAATTTTTGCGAAGCCAAACTCGCTTGGCGGCCATGTCCGGAAAGTATTGCTGCTCCAGCAGGTAAGGTAAGCACCCGATTTATCAAGGTATGTCTCATCTGTTCCATATCTCCGCCTGGAAACTCTGTGTTGCCAATAGAGCCATCGAAAACCACATCACCTGTGAAAACCAAATGCGATCTGGTCGGGTTGTCTTTCTCCGATTCGGTCATGATCAGTACACAACCTGGTGTGTGTCCTGGAGCTGGAATCAAAGTCAGTTCTATTCCTGCGATTTCTACGCGTCCTGGTTCTCGGGTTGGGAGGAAATGATCATCAAAGTGGCAGACGTTGGCAGGTTCGGAAAACCCATCGGGATAGAGCTGGTTGATAAATGGTGCAAGTCCATACGAAAGCCCTGCTAGCGGGTCGGCGAGCAAGTGGCGATCAGCCGAGTGAATCCATGCTGGAATTCCATATTCGGCACACACGGTTGCGGCATCTGCAACATGATCTAAATGTCCGTGGGTACAAAGCACTGCGGCGGGGGTCAGTTCGTGTTTGGTGCAAAGCTGGCTAATGCGGTTTGCAGCTTCCATCCCCGGGTCGATGATAACTGCTTGTTTGGAATCGTCTGCTGCAATGATGTAACAGTTCGCTTGCCAATGGCCAGATACAAAGCTTGTCAAGAACACGCAAAGTAGCCTACCTCACCTGGTTTTAAGTCCTGCGAACATCTCTAATAGGTGGCGCATTGTCACTTTGGTGAAAAATTCGGCAAGATGTACCTATGAATCAGACCACAGGTCCAGCTAGTTTTGGCAGAGTCGCTGACGATGGCACCGTTTTTGTGCTTACCAGCGAAGGCGAACGCGCAGTTGGTCAAATCCCCGATGCCAGTGCAGAAGAAGCTATGGCTTTTTACGTACGGCGCTTCGAAGCATTGGAAGTTGAGATAGAACTCTTGGATCGACGCATTGCTGCGGCGGCTTTGTCTCCGGAGGAGGCGCGAAAGTCGGTCAATGCTGTGAAGCGGAATGTTTCCGAGGCCAATGCCGTAGGTGATTTGGATTCCCTGATAGCGCGTCTGGATTCTATGCAAGACGTCATTGCTGAACTTGCCGAGGCGCGCAAGGCCGAGCGGGTGGTGCAGCAGCAAGAATCCAAGGCTGCTAAAGAGAAGATGGTCGAAGAAGCTGAGCTAATCGCTCAAGGTACAGATTGGCGCGGTGGCGTGAACCGGCTGCGTGCTTTGCTGGATGAGTGGAAAACTTTGCCGCGCATTGATGCCGCAACTGATGACGCGCTTTGGCACAGTTTCTCGGCGGCGCGGACGACATATACCCGCAAGCGTAAGGCCTACTTCGCTGAGCAAAACGTCAAGCGGGACGCTTCCAAGGAGTTGAAAGAGCAAATCCTGACCGAGGCTCGCGAATTGGCTAATTCAACTGACTGGGGGCCTACTGCTGGCGCGTTTAGAGAGTTGATGAACCGGTGGAAGGCTGCTGGAGCTGCGCAACGTGATGTTGACGAAAAACTTTGGGTCGAATTCCGTGCTATTCAGGATGGGTTCTTTTCGGCGCGCCAAGCCGTTTTCGATTCCCAGGATGCTGAACAGTCGTCAAATCTTGCCCAGAAAGAGGAATTGCTGAAGGCTGCGGAGGCTGAGATTCTTCCGGTGAGCGACGTTAATCAGGCTAGAACGCAATTCCAGTCCTTCCTGGCACAATACAACGCGATTGGGAAGGTTCCACGTGAACAAATCCGTGCTTTCGATGCGCGGGTGAAGAAGATTGAGAGTGCGATCCGTAGCGCTGAAGAAGACGAGTGGCGGCGTACTGACCCCGAGGCTCGCAGTCGCGCCGAAGACACGGTTGCGATGTTGAGTGCTGAGATCGACAAGTTGACTCTCAAGGTTGAGAAAGCCCAAGCCCGCGGCGATCAGAAGGCCGCCGAGCGCGCGCAAGAATCGATCGCCACCTATCAGACCTGGCTCGATCAAGCCAAAACCACCCTGTCTGAGTTCAGCGTCTAGTTGCTCAACGCTCGTCGGTAGAGTAGGAGCCTCTGGCTCCGTTTCGACACCACGAGCTACTACGCTAGCCACAGAACCTACACTCAGGCATCACTCACGGAGCTGGGAACGCACTTCGTTTGCTTCGATGATGCGACCTAACTCCTCTAGGGTGTCCCCCAACCTCAAGATGATGGCATTTTGTAGATCAAGTGCTTCTTCGCGATCGGATTCTTTAACAAGTTCCAATGCACCAAACATCACAGGAACGGCCTCTTGACTTTGTTCTAACTCATCTTTGGTGATTTGCGCGGCAAAAAACTCTGCCCGAGCGGCAGAAAATGGATCGTCACTAGATTTGAAGGCATCCGAAGCAGTCAGAAACGCGGCAACCGCTAGTCCGTACTGATTCAGCGCTGCATGTCCACGAGCTTTTGAATCCAGCATGTCGGCCACAAACCAAGGCTGATCATCTGCGGTAGCAATAGCTAAAGCTTGATCAAAATCGGCCAGACCTGCCTCGTTCTCGCTGCGGCACCTAACGTCTCCCCTAGCTTCTAGCAGACGCAGCAGCAGCGGGTTAGATTCGTTTTCTACCAGCAGTTCGATTCCCTTGGTCAACGCGGTTTCAGCGTCTTCATATTCTTCAAAATCGCGGAAAATTCTGCCCAGACGTAATAACTCTCCGGCAGCGTCGACATTTTGCTCAGCTTCCTCATACAGCTCGGCGGCATCAGAAAAACAAGTCACAGCATTGCCATAACGCTCAAAGTCGAAGTAGGCGCGCCCAAGCCAACTAAGCGTCTCAGCGCGTTCACCAGGGGCAGTGTCATTTTCCAACTCTGCGTTGTTCACTTCGGTAAACAACTCCACAGCTTCCATTGGATGCCCACTGGCCATCATTGCCTGTGCCAGACCGAAGGTAAGTCCAATATGACCAGAGCCTTCGCTTACCAGCTCAGCTTCCCTAATCGCGTACTGGTATCTGGTAACTGCTTCAGCAGGGCGCTCAGCGTCAAGTAACAGTCGTCCCGCCAACCCGGCGGCGCTAGCCGTCGAGCCATGAAAACGCAGCGTGGCATTGATTCGGGTGGCTTCATCGGCATCACTAACACCGTTCTCATACAGTTCAGCAGCTCCATAGAAACGGGCTCTGGTTCGCAGTGTGGCTGCCCGCAATCCATCTGGCAAATCCTGTTCCAACAAGTCGCCGCATGCCGCGACAGCCTCATCCCACGAACTCGCCGGAGAACTGGCAAAGGTCAGCAAGGCTTCGGAATGCAAATCTGTATCAAGAACTGAGTTCTCAACTGCCTTACGAACCAAGTCGCAAGCAAATTCATACTCCTGCTCGTCGGCTGGCCCGCGCCCAAAAAGCTCAGCTGCAAGCGTCAACTGCACAATCGCTAGCTCTACCCCGGGCGGCTGATCCCAGGTCTTTACTATCTGGTGCAACTTGTCAAGATCAGCGTCTTCAATCTTTCCAAACAGCGCCAAACCCATTCTTTCTTGTACGTCGGCATTCAGCGTCTGGCCATTAGCCCGCAAGAGTTCAATACGGTTTGCCAGTGCCGAGCGCGCCTCGTCATACTGTTCGAGCTCAGTCAAACCGCTCGCGATCAGGCCGAATGCTTTGATGCGCTGCTCATTAGACGCGGCTGACTCCAACACTTTTTGCCCAGCCATTACAGCTTCTTGCGGCATACCCGACACTTTGTAAGTGATAGCCAGTCGTAGCCACTCGGCAGCAGTTGTTGGCTCGGTAAGTGCCGGCGGTGGGGCGGCAAGGAACGAATCGGAATGGATTGGGACATCGTAATGCTCTGCAAGTAAAGCCTTGGCTGCTGCGATCTTGCTTGAAACGTAATCATTTTGATTGCGGGCATCGAAAGCTGCCGCGATCTTCGCTGCGGCCTCCCAGACAGCAGGTTCTAGCTGTGCGACAGTCCACGGCGTATCGCGGGGCGGGAAGAACACGTCCAAGTCTTCGCTGCTGGCACCGCGTACGATTTGATCACCGTGACCGGCATTGATTACGGCTAGGAGTACCACACCGATAGCTAGCAGCAGGCTAAAATGGCCGCCTATATCCAGCGGGTCATGCGCTAACCATCGGATGTGCCGCTCAACCATGGCTAAACCGCGAGCCTCGTTTCCGGTTATGGCACAAAACTCAATGTTGTTGGCGACAATCCCAATCCGATCTGGGTTATCTCTTGACATCCGGTAACTGCGGGAATGGTCTACGCGTGCATCTTCCAGTCGTCCGACGCGAAGCTTTGCTACCAAAGTCGCACCCAATGCGCCTTCGGGCTCTTCAGCACAGGAAAAACCACCTTCGACGATTTCATCAACTATTCGCAGCGCATCGGCTTCTTCTCCCAACTCAAAAGCGAACTCCGCCATATTGCCACGGCCACAAGCGTCACAATGGCTGTGCGAATCTTGGGGGGTTGCAGCTAACAGTGTGCGTAACTGCTTTGCCTCCTCGATTTGACCAGTACGCCAAAGATGCTCAAAACGCGCTGTATAAACCCCACTGAGCCCTAATCCTGCCTTGCGGTAATGCGATTCCATATCTGCGAGAATTTCTTTGATCTGGGTCAGATCAAAGACCGGATTGCGAGTCAAAGCTCCTGCCATCCACTTGAACTGCCACAAAAGATCAGCCGCCCCGTCGACAGGTTCAGCCGGGAAACGCCGCGGATCTGAGTCGTATTTTGCTAGACACCAGGCAAAACTGGAGAGCATCGCGTCGTTATCTCCGGTTTGGGAAGCGCTGGCAGTTAGGCGCATCCGAGCTTGATATTCCAATTCTTCGTCGCCGATTTCTTGCGCCAAAGCTATCGCCCGCTCGACCAATTGGCGCTCCTGCGGGCTCCAATACATTTGGTCAATCTGCTCAAACAGGTCTTTGATCTCAGCCTTTATTTTTCTGTTGCTCATTGAGATTCCTTTGGGTGTAGCGATGTCCAAACATCGTGATTTTCAATGGCCGCGCTCAGGTCAACACGCAGCGTTATCAGGTCGGTCAGCGCCGAATAGAGTAGTTTCCGGTCTTGGAAGTTAAGAGGTCTATGACCGGCAAGTTGAGATTGTACATAGAGAACCTGCATACATGAAAGAAAGACTTCTTGATCGTCGAGGTGAGCAAGCAGCCGCACCAGCGGATTGCCCCAGTTCAGGCACAGTCTTGCCGAATAGTCTCCAGCAGTTCTGCTGGCAGCCGTCATCTGTTCGTCAATCTGTGACAGTACTTTGCTCCACAACCGACCTGTTGTTTTTGTACCTTTGATGCGATCTAAATGCCTAAATAACTCTGGGTCAGCTACATAAAGAGCCGGGGTCTCGGGCTGGTCCATGATACGAACGACAACCTGACATTCACGCCCTTCCAAGGCCGTTGTGGCTCGTTCTTCCAACGCAACGACGGTAGAACGATCATCCAGCGGCGGCGGGTCAAGGTGATCAAGCATCGCAAGCGTATTGACTCGTTCCACGCTCACGTCATACTTGCCAGGCAGCAAGCGAATCAGGTCTGCGTCATAAACGTAGCCGCCGTTGACCAAAGGCATGTCCTCGCGGGCAATTGCAACAACCTGGGCATATTCTGCATCTGTGTTGGTGTAGTGGATAGTTTTGTGTTCGCTGGTCAGTCTTTCAATACTCATCCGGCCTTGGGATGTTTCCACCGACAAGAACCGCAGCACGAATTCAGCCAGTTCTTCGTCATGCAATACCAACTGTTTGAGCGCGGTTTCATGCACAGCAAGGAATTGCCCCAATCTGCGCGGGTCTGAAACCGTCAACTCCACCAGCCAACGCCGGATCGCTGCACCTAATTCTTCCCGAGTGTGTTCCAGCCGGAAATCTTCGACGATGCCTTCACGGGAGGCGGTTGGACTCAGATCGGTGGAGTCGATGACTGCTCGTACGAAAAAAGCCCAGTCGGGAAGTATGGCGTCAGCGTTTTCGGAAAGCAGCATTCGACCCAGATAGACGCGATTGGCTTGCCTGGCGTTAGGCGGGGGCGAGAACGGCAGCACAAAGGCTTTGCCCCTGGTTCCAGTTCCGGCGGCAGAAATATCGATCACATCTAGGGGTCTAGCTCCCAAGAACTCTGTCCCAAAACCCAGCAGGTCTTCAGGGGTTGGGTCGGTGTGCAAGAAGACGGGGTCGGTGTTGATCTGTTGTACGTCATGGGGTAGATCGACCAGAATCGGCACTGGCAGAAATTGTCCGAAGTCTGTTGCTAGCCGCACTACAGCCGATTGCGAGAGCAGTTCTTTCGCATCGAAACGCGGGGCCAGAAATACACTGGTGCCAATGGGAATATCGTCGGTTAATTCTCGTACTTGAAAGGTGCCGTCACAATCGCCAATCCATTCCACTGCCGGGCTGTCTTTGGCGCTGCGGGTGGTGATGCGAATTGTGTCTGCCACCATGAAACAACTCAACAAGCCAATTCCAAACTGACCGAGATAATCGCGGCGCGGCAAGTCTAAAAAGTCTCGCTTTGAGGTGCGCCCGACGGTGGCGAGCAACTCGCCAACTTCGGCTTCGGTCAGCCCTATCCCTTCGTCATAAATACTGAACTCGTCGCGTTGTTCGTTTATTGGAAAGATTCGGATTGCCCAAACCGTGGTGGGGTCATCGGCATATTCACGTCTTGCGGTTATGGCATCGACACCGTTTTGCAGCAATTCACGCAGATAGACGCGCGGGCTGGAGTAAATGTGCCGACTGAGCAGATCGACGACACCGCGCAGGTCAACTTGAAACGGGCGAGAGTTTGCTGGCATGAATGGAATTCCTAGTTTGTGAAGACTATACCTTTAGCTTATCGGAGACTTTCAGGTCACTGCCCAGATGCAGTGATGTTGGGCGTGTGCGCGAGAGCAATCTCAACGCAGCAGGGTGTACATCCAATATCCGTATGCTGTTAGCGCAGCCAAGGCGACGACGAATACCGCCAAGGTTATCCAACGTTGCCGCTTCTTTTTCTTTGTGGACAACACGTTGACCGGACTCCACTCCCCGATGCCAGGGATTACTCGCGGCGGGGAGCCCTCATTGAGGTTGAGGTTCGAGTTGAGTCCTTCCATGGGGAAAAGTTTACTTCATCAAGCTAGCGGCATGTTGGCACCGTGCCTTCGTGAGTGAGGCTGGTGCAACGCTCGCAGTATGCGGACACGAGCATGTCAGTCCAGACACGAAAGGGCATGTTCACGCATTTGCGCACCGTATAGTATTTCTTCAAAGTGCCAAGAGCGCGTATTTGATCCAACTCCCCAGTTGTTTTCAATCAGTATTGGCCGTATGAAAGTGCCATAATCTCGAAATGACCAGGTGAGAGTGACATCTTTTGGATGTTGGTCATTTGCGCCTTCAACACCATCAATAGCACCTGTTATCTTTGCTGCGACAACCGAAAAATACGTAGCCGCAACCTTTGTCGTTTTCACAACTTCACCACCATATAGCGAATCATTTTGATGATCGACCAGCTGTATTTCGTCTTCAGTTAAGGCTGTGCATTCCAACAACGGTGGATTATCTGTCGGGGCAGGTGTTAGTACGGTGTCGCGCCCTTTCAACGTGGGATTTCGGGTGAGCGGAACGGTACCCACTTGGGTACATCCGGCAGCAAACATCATTAGCACAACGCCGCAGACAACTGTATTCAAAATTCGCACAGTCGGCATCCTCTCTGTGTTGCGTATTTCAAGTATGTCATGCCACGAAAGGGGATGCAGTGCGTCCAATGGCAAGAAAGATCAACACTCAGCCAGCGAGGGCAGAACCTTCGAGCCAAGCGGAAATCAAGCGGTGCGCTATTGAGTATTTGTTGGGTAGTAGCACCTCGCCGCAGGCGGTAGCATCTAACAGTTCAGCTTTGGTGAACCACTTGGCATACTCAATTTCGTCACCGTCAACCTCAAAATCAACGTTTACGGCCGTTGCGTTGAAACCGACCATCAATGACGCAGGGAACGGCCAAGACTGCGACCCGAAGTAGCGAATGTTAGTCAAACTTAGCTTTACCTCCTCGGCTACCTCACGGATAACCGCCTGCTCCAACGACTCCCCCGCCTCAACGAAACCAGCGAATACAGAAACACGCCGCGGTGCCCACAAATAGTTGTGTCCAAGCAGCAGCCGGTCACCATTTGTGAGCGCCACGATTACTGCTGGGTCAGTTCTAGGGAAAATCTCCAGCCCGCATTCGCCACATACCCTGACCCAGCCCCCAGTAGTGCTGCGGGTCAGCCCAGCACAAACCGGACAATACGTCGCTTTGGAATGCCAGTTGACCAATGCAGCCGCCGCAAATAATTTCGGAATATCGGTTTCGGGAACATCATCAAGGATCGTACGAATTTCCCGCACTCCTGAATCCAACAATTTTGCAAAGACCGAACCAGTTGCTGTTTCTCCCAAGAAAAAACAAATTTGCGGGTCATATTCGCCACAGACAGAAGCTGCGCACACGATACGATCCTGATCCCCAAGCGCAGACCGCGGCGAAAGCAGAAACACGGTGGTATCGGGTCGATTCCAGCGCGCAGCAACCAAACTAGCATCAGATAGATTTGCGGTATTTCTTTCAAGCGGATTGGGCGCAGTCCAAAGGTGCGAATCACTCATCAGCTATAACCTTAGCCATCACCTCCTCCAACTGCTGCGCATCCCAAGTTTGGTTCGGCCTCACAACCTGCTTTCGCCGTAGGTCGTAGAAGACTGCATCCACCTGTTCGAGTGGCACAGCACGCAGTTGCGACCATGCAAGTCGGTAGCACGCCAGTTGCAGTGGATCAGCTTTGCGCACATCGCCAGTCTTCCAATCCACAACCTGAAATCTGAACCCGTCAACATTCGCAAAAACCGCGTCGATACGCCCCCTGATTACCTGCTGTCCAAATGTGAGTGTGAAGGGAGCTTCGACAGCAGCCGGAACCAAATCTGCATAGGGACTGGACTGAAAAGCCGCAATCAAGCCTTCATCACCTGGTAACGGCTCGATGAACTGTTCATCGTCCAAAGTGAGTTGCCCTTGCATACGCCGTTCCAGCCAACGATGAAAACGCATCCCGATAAGTTGCGAATCTGGACTTGGCCGCGGGATAGGTTGTATCAAATCCGCAATGAAACTACTGCGATCTCTAAACAGCAGCGACAGTGCACTCACTGACAAATATTGCGGAACTTCAAGCGCTGGTTCGGCTTCAGCTTCGGCTAAAAGCTCATCGGCACGCCGCGCCCAAGGAGCCAATTCGGCTGTTAACTGCAAAGACCCAACCTGGTGTTGGTTCATAGCAGTTCTCACAGCTTCACCCGCCGCTGTCAACGTCTGACGCGATTGTGAATCGCCTAGCATGGGCCAACTGACCTGTGCGGAGTTAAGTTCTAGCGGATTCACAGCAGCGTTTTCTTCAAGAGCATGGTCAAAGTCCGCAAAATGCTGCAATACCTCAAAATATCGAGAAGCACTGCGCGGAAGTCTACGTTCGGGAGCCCAGACGTGCGTACTCCCGTATATTCTCGCTTTTGCCCGCGTAATGCCCACATACGCCAGTCGATCTTCAGCTAAGGCATCAACACTTGAGGACTCGGCTTCAAAACTGTCCAAACCCGCTTTACTCACCTCGGTGAGCTGCGGTATTGAGTGTGCATCCCCCCGCAGGCTGGCGGGCAGTGCCGTCGAGTTGCGAGTAAAAAGCGGCCTGGTTTTTTGGGAAGGAAAGACACCGTCGGCAAGTGCTGGCAAGAACACAACGTCCCATTCCAGCCCCTTCGCTTTGTGCAACGTAAGAAGTTTTACGCTGTTTTGCTCATTAGGCAGCGGCTGTTCCAACCCGACGCCCTCTGTCAGCTCAGCTTCAAAATAAGTCAGCAAGTCCCCTAAATCGCCCTGACCGTAAAAATCAACAAAATCGCTGACGACTTTGCGAAACGCTGTGAGTACAGCACTAGCGTTTCTGACAGCAAACTCCACTTCCGCACCGATCAGCGTTATCACCTGGTCTACTAACTCGACTAGGGAGCGCGTGCGCCATTGGTGAAGACTGTCAAATTCGGCTCGCAGTCTTTCTAAACGCTGCCTAACAGCATGAGAAACACTCTGGGAGGGGTCATAGATTGCTTCAAGCAAAGCGGGCTCATCGGATAACTGCTTAGCTCGCTCACCAAGTGCAGCGATCTCATCCAAACCAATCGCCCACCTGGGACTGGTCAGTATTTTGATCGCAGCAGGATTCTCCCTGGGGTCGTGTAACAGCGTAAGGATGGAAACGATGTCAGCGATTCCGGGCACTTCCAGCAACCCGCCAAGCCCCACTATCTCGGTTGGAATGTCTCTTTGCGAAAACAGCGAAAAGATTTGTCCGACCTGGGAGTTATTTCGAACTAGTACCGCTATTGACTTCCAATCGGTAACCTGACCGGTCTCCACCAAAGCTGCAACATTGTCTGCCATTTTTTCGATCTCTGCTGGCCAGGTTTGGAATGTTTGCGTTTGTATCAGGCCAGCACCGGTCTGCGGCGGAACTTCCAATGCCAGATCGAGCTGATAGCCCCGCTGCGGAAAATGCTCAGCCAACTGGTTAGCAGCATCGACAATGCACCGCTGGCTGCGGCGATTTATTCGCAACCCGTAGCTGTCCTCTGGGCTACCGTCAGCAGTTGGAAACAGTCTCGGGAAACTCAAAATGCTGTCCACAGCAGCCCCACGCCACTCATAAATGGCCTGCGAAGGGTCACCAACTGCGTTCACGGGATGTCCGCGGCCGCTCGCAGCGTCAGCCCCTGAGAAAAGGTCACGCAATAACTGGACTTGAGCAAATGATGTGTCCTGGAACTCGTCAAGTAGCACTACGCGGTACTTTTCGCGCAGCGCCTGTGAAACTTCTGGCAATTCTTTGGCGAGTCTTACCGCCTGTCCCAGCAGGTCGGAGTATTCGGCATAGCCAAATGCTTCTTTCGCCTGTTGATATGCGGCTACCAGTTGTAGTAGTTCTAATCTAGCCAAAGTTGTCTGGCGCGCTTTCACGATGGCGGCATACTCATTGCCACGATAGTTGGGAGCAGCGTCCAGTTCTTGCAGAAATGCGCTCGAAGATTCGATCAACTTTTGCGAATCGACGAGATGCGAACCCATTTCGCGGGCTAATGTCAGCACTCGTCGCGTGATAGCTGACAGCGAGTAATCCTGATGCTCAGGCAGCGGTTCTTTCCAGGACGACACTACTTGATTAGCCAACCGAAAACTCGTGGCATCGTTGAGCAATTTCACATCTGGCTCTGAGCCCAACAGCGGCCCGTATTCGCGAACTAGTCGTTGCGCAAAACTGTCATAGGTGAGAATCAACTCGTCTTCATCATCGGTAGTTTCCCCAATGCTTTCCAGAGCTAGGCGTACCCGATTGATGAGTTCGGCGGTCGCTTTGCGTGTAAATGTCAGCCCAAGTACCTGCGAACGGCGTAGTTGACCCGAACCAACTAACCAGACCACTCGCGCAGCCATCACTGTCGTTTTTCCAGAACCTGCACCGGCTACAATCACGCTCGGACTTAGTGGTGCGGTGATAGCGGTCAACTGTTCTGCCGCGAAAGGTATACCCAACATTTCAGCCAATTGGCTTGGCTCTGAAATCACCATTCACCTACTTTCACCGGACAACTTGCAGCAAAGGCGCAGAACTGACAGTGGTTATTGGCGATTGCCGGATAGTCACCAGCCCCCAAAATTTCAGCCACTGACGATAATCGATATTCCACCCAGTTTTGGTAATTCTTT